>CAZBSX010000255.1:0-2617 GCA_964494305.1 uncultured Legionella sp.
GAGATATAATTTCAGAACCTTCCACATCATATGTTGTTGTATTAATAGAAAAATTTGTTACCGTACGAGTCGGATCTTTAAGCTCGTCAATAGAAATAATCTTACAATCAGTGGCAACGATTAAATTTTTAGTTTCGTCGCTGACAACGACAAAAGTAATATCATGCTCTGATAACAATTGAGTACATCGGGCTATCGGATAATCAGGATCTATGGGCACATATGCAGCAGAAGCCTTTAGTATTCCTAGGATGGCCACAATTAATTTGCAATTACGTGGCATACAAAGTCCGACTAATTGTTCGTGCTGAACTCCAGATTGTAAAAGAGTAACGGCAACCTCAGAAGAAAGCGCGTTTAACTCAGCGTATGTTAATTTATCTTGGTTATCTACGACAGCTAAACGATTTGGATGTTTTTTTGCTATTCGCTCAAAAATTGTGATTAAAGTTACATTAGGACCGCTTTCAAATTGAAATGATAGGCTCATTTCCCCTCTCTTTTAATCTTAAAGTTAATTCAAACATGTTTTATTCCATAAGCCCATTTTTTAGTTGCCGCAGCGGGAAGAAAACTACTCGAAAAACATCGCCCAAACCGCAATGCAGCCTTAGCAAACACCGAATACAAAAACGGAATAAAATCAACAATAGGATTGATCTCAGACTCTCCATACCCTGCCGTATAATTCGTCCCTATTTCAGCCAGATACGATCCGTGATGAGACTATTAATCCCAAAAACAAAAGTTGGGGAAATTCGGTACATGCCATTGAGTTAATCCTATCGAAAAACGCTGGTCACACCAGCAGCAGCAGAAAATAAGCGAATGGTTGTTTTCGAGATCACCACCATTAATTTGGCACTCAAAGACACCGGTTCTGTATTGATGTTGTCGTTACATTTTGATCAAAAAGAGCAACCTTGTGAACCTAGGCGCATGCCTGTCCGGTACCGCCACATAATTGCCCATCAGAAGTCATGCCACTTAAGCGATAGCAATTCCAATCGTCAATACATTCTTGCGTGGTGGTATCATGTTGATATTCACAAACTCGCTGTAAATTTCCTAAAGATGCCATCATTCTAGAATAGAGTTTGTTCATATCTTGGCACATTCTTTGGGATGACTCCGGAAACTGGCGCCCAGAGTTATTTCATGCACGTTCCTTAATGAGATTCAATCAAAATTGTAAACCTTAACGTTATTACAATTTCATCACTTATACAAGAAGTTTTTAAGAATGGGCCACTTATTTCGTACCCTCCACTGTCAAA
This sequence comes from uncultured Legionella sp., assembly GCA_964494305.1. Classification (GTDB taxonomy): domain Bacteria; phylum Pseudomonadota; class Gammaproteobacteria; order Legionellales; family Legionellaceae. Next base: position 1,278 of record CAZBSX010000255.1, read on the forward strand.
GCATCAATCAACACATCGTTAGCTCATCTCTCAATACAACATTTATCCAGATCCCTCCTATAATGCAACATATATGGCATCGAATAGATGGGTAAATCATGCACGACCACAACATAGAAAAAGTATGTTTTTTAGGTTCACACCAAGTGGGAAAAACACTCTTATTTACATCTTTATGTGGCAAGAGATATGTTCCACCTTATAAAACCACCATTAAAATTGATTTTCATACACGGTGTTACGCACAAGCCAACCTTCAATACTGGGATTTTCCAATCGAACTCGCACGTTACTACATAAAAGATGCTCAACAAATTATCTTAGTCTTTGCTCAAGGCAATCATTCATCGCTAAATGACTTAGAAAACTATGTTACGCTCATAAAAAAATATGCGCGCAACGCTGTGATTAGCTTGGTACGCACCGAAAATGAACACTCGGATTTTAAAGCAGACAATGAAATTAGCGAACATGAGATTGATGCATTCCTAGAAAAACATCATATCCAATATTATCTTCCGATTTGGACAACGAATCTATCGAGTACCAATACCTTATACGAACATCTTTTAAATCTTGCCATTCAGCATAAACATATCACCCAGATAACCGACAGAGAGAAACCCTCAAGTCATCTAAGAGATCCCAAAGTCAGAAAATCACCTGACTCAGTTGCTTTATCTGAGCACGTCACAGAAACGCTGAAAAAAATACTGCCTAAAAGCATACAAAATATGAATTTTTTGGGTAAAAAGAACCCGTTAGCGCCTCACCTGCCAAATTCTACTAAGAAAAAAGACGATAAACCGAAGAACATCTCATAGCTGTAAGTTCTACTAATTTTTATTCATTTGCATAGTCGACAATACGCGCTCAACTGTAGCCACGATCGTTTGAGTGGTGTGATCTAACTCAATATTCACGCGATCTCCAACGCGTTTATGCGCAAAATTAGTCACCCGCAATGTTTCAGGAATGAGGTGCAACGTGAATGTTCCTTGTGGGTCAACCTGATCGACCGTAAGGCTTGAACCATCCACTGCAATGAATCCTTTGGGGAAAATAAATTTCATCCATTCTTGCGGGCACTGCACGGTCAGACCTAGATTATTTGCGGTAGGTCGTATTGCAATAATTTCAGCAGTACCAATGACGTGACCTGCGACCTCATGCCCGCCTATTTCTTCGCCATAGCATAAACTGCGCTCGACACTGACTTGTGAGCCCCGTTGCAGTGAAGACAATGTGGTGCGATTTAACGTATCTTGAATTGCATGAAATGCAACATCCACGCCGTGAATAGAAACAACAGTTTGACATACCCCATCGATGGCAACGCT
>CAZBSX010000256.1:0-2598 GCA_964494305.1 uncultured Legionella sp.
AATTTGAGAAACAATTTTTTTTAAGTGAAATTTTTGCACTTCTTCCTTTTTAAACACCCAGGTCACGGTCACCTCAATCCCCGACCATTTTTTCATCTGCAGTGCAAGTAACGTTGAAGACCGACACTCCAGCAAACAGAGTGGATAATCAGTAGATCCATCCAAAACACGACGCGGACCTGCCGCTAAAATCAATACATTCATGCGTCACTCTCTATTTCATCAATTCTGGACATAATAGCGTGATAGGTTACATCCGTTACAGATTGCACCATCAGTAATGGTGAGCCTGCAGCTCTTGCTGCAGCCATGCCATTAGGATGATCTTCTATCACCAAACACTCTGCAGGCTGAAATCCCAATTGTTTCGCTGCCACCAAATACATTTCAGGATCAGGCTTGGCTCTGACCACATCTTGGTTGGATAACTGCAAATCCAACCACGGAGCCAGATGTGATTTCTCCATCATTAATGTCACCGTATCTTTTACAGAATTTGAAGCAACCGCCAATTTATACCCAGCATCTTTTAACCGCGCTAAAGCATATTCATGAATAAACATGGGTGCACATTTTAAGTAAATCATTTGTAACGTAATGGCTTGTTTCATATCATTGATAAATGGATGTAACGCCACTGGTAGGCCTCTGTCCACTGAAAGCATTTGTAACTTTTTTGCAGTAGGCAATCCATCAAACATCGTTTCATGATCATGACGAGAAATCTGGTATCCAAACATACCAAGCGCTTGATTGAGCGCATCATAATGCCACTCTTTTGCATCAATCAGCACACCATCCATATCAAACACAATCGCTTTAATTTTGGTCATAGATTGACTCCAAAATACGCCATTGCTTGTTCTGGATAATCCGTGCACAACATAAGATTCGCACTTCCTTGATACGCCTTTAACCGTTCCCATTGTCGTGCATGAGGACGACCATGAAGCTCTTCAGACACAATCACCAAAGTTTTTTGAGTATTGAGTAATGCATCGATATCTTGTTTACCATACCACGCTGATACAAATCCATCCAACCATATAAAATCCGCATCCTGCTCCAGGCCACTCTGTAGACTCTCGTATTCACTGACTCTGACTGCATAAGGCAAGTTCATCCTTCGATAGGACATCAGATCAGGAATAGACATATCAAAGAAAAAATACTGTTGATGATCATGGTGTTGAAGTATCTCGCCAGCCCATGCGGCCAAACCATCTGATTTCACATTCAATGCCAACATAAGATGACGTGGTGTTATCCGCAAAAAATCATCCAAAGTCATGGCATCGGAGCTCGCTGGATCATGAGAAATCACAACTTGACCCTTGACGTCTCTAATATCAGTTTCAGTCCCTAAGCCTAGCGAGTATCCGCGTAAAAAAGCATCTTTGGAATTTTTTTCGGCTGGCGCCTGCCAATACCCACGATGACAAAGAATGTTCATAACACCACATCCGCAGTAGAAAGCAAATCTAAAAAAGAATTTAGATCAGCAGGTATCCCCAAACCATACATCCCTTTTCCTACTGCACCCACATTATAAACACCGATTTTTGCACCAGCGTCAATCATCACATTATAGGTGGGTGCAACATAATACTCCCCATTCACCAACTGCTTACGCGCAATCATGGCATCTGCCGCTTGAACAAACGCGCTACCCATCTTAAAATTATAAATACCCACGGTCGCATCACGCGAAATGACTTCTTTTTCAACCACCCGGACCACATGTTGAGTCGCATCAAGCGCCACAAAAGACCATTTGGGATCATCCGCCCACATCGTCATCAGCATCCCATCCCAATCGTTTTCATCCAAGCGAGCCAGATAATGATTGATATTAAAGTCCACATACTGATCACTATTTGCAATCATGAGTGGCTCGGTCGAATCAATCAAATGCCGTGCTTTCAAAACCGTACACGCCGCTCCCTCTGTCACACCTTCAGTCTCAAGCACAACGCATTCCGGATCTAATGCCCGCAAAAACCTGCTCAATGCATATTGCTCAAGATGCGCTTTTTGGCAGATAAAAATAAATCGATGAGGTCTGACCGGTCGAATATTTTTTATGACCACTTCAATCATAGGCCGACCTGCAACATCAATCAGAGGCTTTGGAAGTAAATACCCAGCGACCGCAAATCGACTACCGGCACCCGCCATGGGAATGACAATATTGAGTCTTTTCTCAATCATGATGACGTACCTAAGGCATATTTGATTTGGTAATAATGAAATTTTAAAAAATTAACACAAACGCCACGCAACCAGGCATAACACTCTTTTAGGTATGCAGCATGTTGCTTTATTGCGACATGATTCACTGCTTGAGAGATGACATAATTATTCACATCAGTGTTAATGAAAGAGCCCTGGAGAGATACCATTTTAGAAAAATGCATATCTTCAAGTTCCCCCCAATATAAACGCTCATCCAATAAATTGCTCAACATAAGATGTTTTTTCCCCAAAATAACTCCTCCTTGAATAATTAATTGAGAGGACCATTGTGAATACCGTAGGGGACGATTAAACATCGTACTGGCTCGTGTAATGGGATCACAAAATGTCATCCAATCCACT
>CAZBSX010000257.1:0-2576 GCA_964494305.1 uncultured Legionella sp.
AATTACATCGCAGCCACTGTTTCGTTATACGTATCAATTTACAATTTATTCATCAGTCTACTGAATTTGCTTAGCGCATTTTCAAGTAGAGATTAAGGATTACATACATAGTGCGGTATCCACAGGATACCGCACACAAGGAGCTCTTTTACCATGAAGACAATTTTGTGTTTGAGTAGTATTCTGCTAGCTACCACAACCTTTGCCACTACGCTCTATCCAGGAAATACAGATGGACCAAGCGCAGGTGACCTCCGATCGCAACCACCTGTATATTACCCACCTGCTCAGCCAAATCCTTTAGATACGTCACCCCAACAGCAAGCGAATCCACAACAACCGCCTCCACCTCAAAACAAAACTAATCCGCAATTACCAACACCTCAATTGCCACCATCTAGTACTCCCCAGTAGCATCACCAACCGGTTTGATACTCCAGATGTTCTTCGCTCGAAATAATCCGGGAAGATCAGATATCGTTTTTGTACGAGGTGCATTTAAATCAAATACAGGACGTTCTTTACGATAATAGACGCCTAACGGCACAGGAAATTTTTGAGCATCTAAATTCGCTAAGTGTAATGCATGCGAGTAGTTTGCGGCATTATGTTGATACGTTTGTGCTTCAATACTATTTGTGGCGCAGAATTCCTCTCCTTGCCAAATCAAGCCCTTCTCTTTATTTGCCCCGAACAATAAAGGTTCTCCGTCTTGCAAATCGATCGTATGCTCAGCACGATTCGTTTTTATAGAAAACGCATCAAACACACCAGGATTGAAGATATGACAATCTTGATTAATTTCGACCAAAGCGCATCCTTGATGCTCATACGCTTGTTTCAGCACTAACCCTAAATAATGCGGATCTTTGTCCACTGCTCGGGCCACAAAACTCGCACCGGCTGCCAAAGCGAGCGATAATGGATTGATGGGTTGGACAGTAACGCCGATCGGAGAGGTTTTGGTAATTTGACCCAAGTGAGACGTCGGAGAAAATTGACCTTTGGTTAAACCATACACTTGATTATTCACCAATAATATTTTTATATTAATGTTACGCCGCAAGCAATGCAGCATATGATTCCCGCCGATACTTAACGCGTCCCCATCCCCGGTAATCACCCATACCGTTAAATCGTCTCGAAATGCTTTAATTCCAGTCGCAATAGGAAGCGCGCGGCCATGAATTGTGTGATAGCCATATGTATTCATATAATAGGGTAACCGGCCTGCACAACCAATTCCGGAGACAAAAACATGCTTTTCTGGCGGCAAACCTAATTCAGGAAGAATGCGCTGCAAAGCAGCCAAAATAGCATAATCCCCACAACCAGGACACCAACGTACTTCATTTTTGGACGTAAAGTCTTCTTTGGTATATTTGTGATCTGACATGCGCCAGCTCCTGTAGGTCTTGTTTTATTGTTTCCTAGCTTCAATCCGTTCTTTAATTTGACGAAACAAATACGTAGCTGCGAATGGTTGCCCATTGCACTGAGTAATCGCCTGAATATCTTTCAAATACTGCGCACGTAAAATTTGACACAAATGCCCGTTATTCAATTCCGCCATATAGACATGTTCAAATTTACATAAAATATCACCTAGATCAGTCGGTAAAGGATGTAAGTGACGCAAATGGAGCAATGCAATAGGTATTCCTGCTTCTTCGCATAAGTTCCGAACAGTTTGCAAACTACCATAGGTACTGCCCCATCCAATCAGTAAAATGTCTGCATTCGTTTGCCCCTCCAGAACCAATGGCGCATAAGAGTTCGCTATCCCAGCAATTTTTTTTGCACGCAGATCTACCATGGTTTGATGGTTTTGAGCATCGTAACTCACTCGCCCCTCTTCCCCTTGTTTTTCCAACCCACCCAGTTGATGAATAAACCCGGCAGTTCCTGGAATATTCCAACTCCGGCTGAAATCATCATCACGCGTAAATGGTTTTGGGAAACGATTAAAGACAATCTTAGGCAAATTTAATGTCTCCAAATCAGGAATCCGCCAAGATTCTGCTGCTGTTGCCAAATAGGCATCCATTAACACAATCACTGGTGTCATATATCGAGTTGCAATCCGAAATGCTTCGAGGATCATCGCGAAACAATCCGCAGGTGTTTGTGGTGCTAATACGGGAATAGGTGCTTCGCCATGTCGACCAAATAGTGCTTGATTTAAATCAGACTGACCTGTTTTAGTCGGTAAACCTGTTGAAGCACCGGCACGTTGCACATCGATAACGACCAAAGGTAATTCACTGATGACGGCCAAACCGAGGCTCTCGCTTTTCAAATCTAAACCTGGACCAGATGTTGACGTCAACGCGAGTGATCCAGAAAACGCCGCGCCTAAACACGCGCAAATTGCAGCAATTTCATCTTCAGCTTGAAAAAGATGGACCCCGTAGTCTGAAAGCTTCGCACATTCTTGTAAAATTGCAGAAGAAGGCGTGATGGGGTACCCTGCGACCAAAGTAGGTATTTGAGTACTAGCAGCAACCGTAGCAATTCCTAATGCCACAGCTTCTACGCCTGTAATATGACGATAATCTCCTGAAATTCGATTCACT
>CAZBSX010000258.1:0-2562 GCA_964494305.1 uncultured Legionella sp.
CTTCTCCAAATTTATCTTCAATCTGTTGCGAACGCACTTTAAAGCCAAGATAAATCGTTTGAGCACTTGATTTGTAGCCCGTATCATTGGTGATGGCACAAAATAACACATGACACAACACATTGAGTTCTGCTTGGGTCATTTCAGGGATGTACACGAGAGTTCCACCCCCATATCCACCTACACCCACTGATTCAAGAAAGAAACATTGAGCGCAAAAACAACAAGATGTGATCAAATTATCAACTTTGTTGTTATAATAATTGCCGTCAAGATTAACCACATCTTGGTAGACCTGCGCCTGAAACCCACAAAATTGACAGGTGTATTGATCGCGCTGTAATACTCTTTTTTCATACAACTGAAATTTGGGATCAGATTTTCTAGCGGAATACAACCGCCAAGCACCCGGAGAAGCCATGAGTTTCAATTGCGATGCTTGAGGTTGATAGCCGCTCATAGACTCATTATCCACCTGAGCTTTCAATTTCTGTACCTGAAGCGCCCGCCGTCGTACCACCGCTTTTAAATAAAGTATTACCTACAACATTGAATACGGTTGGAAGGAACAACAGAGCTGCGCCAATGAAAACCAAACCAATCGGTTTACCAATCGGCACTTGCGATGGATTATCTTTGTGCTGTTTAAACTGTAAAATAGCCGTAATCGAAGATGCAAGCCCACCAATATAAGATGCGGCTGTAACTAGTTTTCCCACGCTACTGAACGTGCTGGTCATAGTCGATGCCATGGTCCCCAATGTTTCGCCCGACGCAATCGCGTCTCCTGCGAGTAAAACAAGACCTGCACTCAGTGCCGCCATGCTAAGACCGAACTTAAAATTCGTTAGTTTATCCATATTTTCTCCTCTATTTTTATTCTTCTCCCATTTACACAACGTAATGGGGTTCAACTGATGATACTTCGCACGGGAGTGAACCCCGTGCTCGGTCAGGGGAGAGCTGCGTCTCTCACCCTTGACAACTCCTGATTGCTTTGTGCCCGCGGCAAGCCGCTGGGAAAATATTTTTATTTGCAAGGACTAGGAAATTGGTACCCTTACTTAACCTAGATAGTACAACAGCTTAGTGTACTCTTCAATGCTTAACCCACGCCAAATAACGTATTATGGAACACTTCTAACGTGCCAATAATATTCATCGCGAGTACACCACCAAATACATGCATTAATCCTTTGCCCGTACCACCAGCCGCTTGTCCCTGCGAAGCGCCGCGCGCAACAAGAACCCAACCACGAATAAAAGCGACCAAACCCACTACTTGAATAATAATCGTTAACGACGACCCGACCATACTATCTGAGCCGAAAATATTGCTAATAATCGGTGTACTTGTGCCCATAGGCGCGTAGGCCAAAACACTGTCATAGCCAAACGTTGAGTTCATAATGACTTGAAACGCAGTAGGGTAATAGACTAACATTCCAGCAACCAACATATAGACGCCGGCTTCTTTCATATTCCCTGTTCCAGACATACTACTACGCTGCTCGCCATGAGTTTTCAGTGTCATCACTGCTTTGATTGCAAATGCCAATCCCATCAAATAGGCGGCACCTGTAAGCATTTTTTCGACAGGCATCATCGACGCAGCAAGATTGCTCATAATATCTTCGGTACCAGAGTACCAAGCTTCTTCACTCATGGAATCACCTATTGATGTCTGTTTCTATTCATTGTTTGCCTTAGCCTCGTTAATACATTCTCGGTTCGAGACGAAGCTTCGCTCCTCCTCACCGCGAACGGAGATTTCGAAGTCTGTCGTTCGGGCTGAGGAAGCGTTTACCTCGTCTCAAAGCGCAACAATGACAGTTTGAGGCAAAGTCAATATGTACCTATCTGCGTTAACTATCTTCTTGACTAAATTTTATGATCTGACCAGAACTTGTTAAAACACGACCACGTTTAGCATCAATATAACGCACTACCCCATAATTGGCTACACGTGTACCCTCTCGTACAGTTAAAGTTTGACCTTCAGAGCTCACTATCCAAGCGCGACCAGGGATTACCGCTTGGAGATAATACTGCACACTACGCATTGGAACATTAATTTTTCTCACCATCATCGTTTTGCTTTGCTGTTTTTTCAATTGAATTTCAAGCCCAGCAGTCACTTTCGCTTCATTTTGAACGGTTGCCGCTACTTGCATGACCTGATCATTGAGTCCTTTCAAATTGGCCATCATTGTCGTTAAATTATTATTCACATTCATCATTTGAGTAGACAACGCACTAATTTGCGCTTGCAAGTCTGCCTGCGTCTTTTCAAGATGATCAAGCTTATTTTGAGCAACAGGCGTGGGAGTCTCTTGTACAACTAATCGAGTGTTTTCAACCGGCGGGCTCGCCGTAACTGGCGTCGTCGGACGTGCTTTCGGTTGCTCCATTGCGACTGCCGTCATCTTTTCAGTCGATTTTTTCGCAAGTGGATCGATGGAGCAACGATACACAACTAACGAAACCAGCAATACCAAAAATACAATCAAACTTGTCCGTAACACGAAGTTTTGCTTGATCATCTCTACAACAGGTTTGATA
>CAZBSX010000259.1:0-2528 GCA_964494305.1 uncultured Legionella sp.
AAATCTGGCGTAGTCCGATGTATTTTTTGGCGTTTGGTTTTGGCACAGGCTTAAGCAAAAAAGCACCTGGTACTTGGGGAACGTGCGCGGGTATTCCACTCTATGTATTGCTAGAGCATACCTCCTCATTGATCTACTTAAGTTTGCTGGGATGCGCATTTTTATTTGGAGTGCGTATTTGTCAACGAGTCAGTGATGATCTTGGTGTCGATGATTATCCAGGGATAGTTTGGGATGAGATTGTCGGTTACCTCGTGACGATGTTTTCTTTGCCATTTAACATGACTTGGATGTTATTGGGATTTGCCTTATTTCGCTTCTTTGACATCATCAAGCCACAACCAATTCGTTGGTTAGATCGACATATTCACGGAGGATGGGGCATTATGTTAGATGATTTATTAGCAGGAATTGCAGCTTGTGCCATTTTGCATTTGATCAATTGGGGTATCAATGGATGAATCAAAATCATAAAGAAGCTATCAGTATGGGACTCAGTATTACCATTGTCTTGTTCTCAATTTTTATTATTCATCGTTTTATTCCTTCTCTAGTTTGGGCCTCAATTGTTGTGATTACGACTTATCCTATCTATACTCGTTGGAAGAAACTATTAAAACACCACGATAATCTCGCCGCCTTTTTATTTACCTCATTTTTGGCCTTGCTCTTACTCGTTCCTTTAAGCTGGTTACTCTCTGTATTAGTCAAAGAATTTCAATTATTCCTGACTTATATGAAACAAATTAACCAAATCGGTGGCGAAGCGCCAACTTTTTTACAAGAATTACCCATGATAGGGGATAATATGATCGCATATTGGGATGAGCATATTGGTCAGCCCGGCAATGTAAAATCCTTTTTCAGTAATCTTAATCTTTCTCTCAGCACCAGTCATTATATCAAACAGGTCGGGGGATCAGTTGTTCACCGTAGTGTACAAGTGGGCTTTACTTTGTTAAGTATGTTTTTCTTATTTCGCGATGGACATATCCTCGATAAACAACTTAATCAAATTGGCGAAGCTTGTTTAGGCGAGCGATGGTTTCACTATTCTAGAAAATTACCTTCTGCACTGCGCGCGACAGTCAATGGAACCATTGTAGTCGGGGTAGGTGTGGGCATATTAATGGGCATTTGCTATGGTTTGATAGGTGTGCCTGCACCGACTTTGCTTGGGATCTTTACGGCATTTGCAGCAATGATTCCCTTCGTTGTTCCTCTTGTTTTTGGAATTGTTGCCCTCATATTACTTTATCATGGTGCAATGATTTCTGCTGTGATTGTGGTGATTTGGGGCACGATCGTCATGTTCACTGCCGATCATTTCATCAAACCTCTGTTGATCGGTGGCGCAACACAATTGCCATTTTTAGCAGTTTTATTTGGTATATTGGGTGGCTTAGAAACCATGGGGATTCTGGGTTTATTTGTTGGACCTATGGTGATGGTGTTGTTCATCACCCTGTGGACAGAATCAAAGACTGCTAAGGGCTAACAGCATCTTAGCCAATTTTTTACTACTGGAATGAGGACTGATTTTGGACCAATTTCGTGGCACGACCATTTTATCTGTCAGACGCGGGAATAAAGTTGTTATTGGTGGGGACGGACAGGCAACGCATGGCCACACCGTTATGAAATCTAATGTCCGTAAAGTCAGACGTTTGTACCAAGATAAAGTCATCGCTGGTTTTGCTGGTGGGACTGCGGATGCATTCACCTTATTCGAACGCTTTGAAGCCAAATTAGAAATGCATCAAGGCCATTTGGTCCGCGCTGCGGTTGAACTGGCTAAAGATTGGCGGACTGACCGAATGTTGCGGCGTTTAGAAGCCCTGTTGGCCGTTGCAGATAGCAAGTCCTCGCTCATTATTTCAGGAAATGGGGATGTGATCGAGCCTGAATATGGCTTGATGGCGATTGGCTCAGGTGGCCCATATGCGCAATCTGCTGCCCGTGCTTTATTAGATAATACTAAGTTGAGTGCAGAAGAGATTGTAAGAAAAAGTTTAAATATTGCGGGTGATATTTGTATTTACACCAATAAGAACTTAACCCTTGAAGAACTGGATAATACAAGTGAATAAATCAACATCGATGATGACCCCTCGTGAAATTGTCGAGGAATTAGATAAACATATTATTGGGCAAGACAGTGCAAAACGCGCAGTTGCGATCGCGTTACGTAATCGCTGGCGACGCATGCAAATCAGCGATGAAGCACTGCGTGAAGAAATTATGCCTAAAAACATTTTAATGATTGGTCCTACAGGTGTCGGTAAAACTGAAATCGCGCGGCGTTTGGCCAAACTTGTCGATGCACCCTTTATTAAAGTTGAAGCAACAAAATTTACCGAAATTGGTTATGTTGGACGTGATGTAGATTCAATTATTCGAGATTTAGCAGATATTGCAATTAAACAGCAACGCGAAATGGCGATGAAAAAAGTGCAACATCCTGCGGAAGATGCGGCTGAAGAGCGGATTTTGGATATTCTATTACCGCCAGTTCGAGGCACCAGCAA
>CAZBSX010000260.1:0-2520 GCA_964494305.1 uncultured Legionella sp.
TGTCGGAGTGCGAACCATCTCATTAGAAGACATACGAGCAATGTGTACTGGAGATAAGAACATGCTACAAATGGCGATGTCATTGCATGCAGGTACCTCTTCTGATTTGATTCGTTTGATCGCTGAACACTGTGAAATGCAGACGCTTCTAACTGAGTTTATGAATACAATCGCTTCTGATCGCTATAATTTTGACGTGTCCCTGTCTGATTCATGTGGTGCTCAATATCTTGAAGACGCCGATCACTTGCAGCGCCGTGTAACAGAGAATCCTGGAAAAAACATATGCGTTTATTTTTACTTAAGCGAAGAGGTCAAACAGGGATATACCGCGGATATCAAGCACCATAATCAACAAAGTGTGCAATCTCTTGTCGATGTATTTAAGGCAAAGTTTTTGACGCTTACGTTAGATGACCAAAAAGACTTTATCCATTCTAGGCTACGGGCTTTACAAAAATATCAAGATGGTGGCCATCATTATGTTGGCGCGGTGATTGCAGCAAGCTGGCTGCCTAAAGTTGGGCATAACTATCAAAGAATGGTCGATATTTTGCATGGGCTGGCTGAGATGTATGATGCAAAATCTAATCTCACTGAACGCATGAAAATAGATACACTGATTAAAAATTATATTGATAACCTTCCTGAAGATGCTAAAAGTACGCGTATTCTCGAGACGTATCGTCTTACGACATCAAGAATAGAATCATCAACGCAGTCTGTGGGCGCAATGACAATGACCAGAGGGTTAGCCTAAAAAACCTCTTATCTGTTTAGTTTAGAATAAACTCGCACGCATCGTTGCTCGCAATACACATAGATTTGTTTTTCTCGTATTTTTTCCAATATGGACCATGAGGTTTTGCGGTCTGCCCAGCTTTGGGTAAGAATTGAACGGTATTCCACAAATACGTTCCTTCTTCGTTGGGATTTGGCCATTGGTAATAACAGCTTAAGATATCGTCATTAAAGATGGCTTGCATGAATCCGATTTTGTCAGGGATTTTCCAGCCTCTATAGGCTATTTTCCAATGTAATTCATTGTTTTGAAATGGGTCGAGGCTATTTTTATTCGCTACGACCAGATCACTCGGGGGACAATGATGTCTTTGTGCTGGCTGGGTGATTGTTTGAACACGCGCTATCCAATCAGTAATCGATGAGTGCTGATACACCCCAAGTAGTGTACCCCCGAACAAAGCGATAAGAATGGCTAAAGTCATTTTGCCGTAATTGTTTTTTTTCATAACACCTCCATGATTGATATCCTGTTCATTTGCTTGACAATAGAATAAGGGACTAGGTACTATGGTGATCCTTATTGTTATTTGTAATGATACGCAAAATGACGCTATTGCAACACCCTACCATGTCATTGAACGCCAGTGCTCTATTTTTGCGTGCTATCCTTGTTATTGCCTTTTTTTATGTGGTGATTTTATTTTTTCTGTCCTAACCCTAGGGTGTATTAATCGATAAGATTGAGGTGCTCTAGGGCAAACTCAGTATGATTGATTCGACGACATTTAGGAGACACGCAGTATGAAGAAAATCAACACCACATCGCCTCACTCGCTACGCGCAATATTGGTTATGAGTTTGTGTGCGGCATTTTTATTTTATAAATATATTTTACAGAACTTCCCAAGCGTAATGGCTGGGCAATTGATGGCGTCGTTCCATTTACAAGGACTCGGGCTCGGTGTCTTGTCTGGGGTCTATTTTTGGACTTACCTCATTGTGCCGTTGTTTGTGGGTATTATTCTTGATCATTATGGGACGCGCTGGGTAACGACCGCCGCTATTTTTTGTTGTGCATTGGGTATCTTTATTTTTTCTCAAGCAGAACAATTGAATACAGCGATTTGGGGGCGCGCGTTGACTGGTGTTGGTGTATCCTTTGCGACGATTGCTTATTTTAAACTCGCTGCGATTTGGTTTGATAAGAAATACTACGCGTTACTCGCGTCATTTGTGGTGGCGGCAGCCATGGTCGGTGCTGTTTGTGGTCAAATGCCATTGGCTTGGTTGATGCAACATGTGGGCTGGCGGGCAAGTCTGGTCGATGTGGCCTGGTTGGGTATCGGTTTGGGGTTTTTATTTCTCCTCTTTGTACGCGATAAGCCGGATACATGTAGTGCGTCGCACCAAACTGCGGCGTCTCTTGAGGAGACCCAGCAAAGCGTGTGGCAGAATATTTTGTTGATTGTAAACAATAAGCAAAATTGGTTATTAACAGGGTTTGGTGGGTTAGCATTTTCGCCGGTAGTGATTTTCTGTGGATTATGGGGTAACCCATTTTTACAACAAGCCTATCATTTGGATAAATTAACCAGTTCTAGTTTGATCTCCGTAGTGTTTTTAGGATTGGGGATAGGTAGTCCAGTATTGGCTATGAGCACCAAATGGTTCGAAAACCGTCGTGCATTGATGATGTATTCTACATTCATTTCAGCACTAGCGCTGACTTTGGTGATTTATGTCCACCCGTTGCCGGTTTGGCTCCTGGGTACCCTC
>CAZBSX010000261.1:0-2488 GCA_964494305.1 uncultured Legionella sp.
GTTGATTAATCGCAGTAATTTCAAAGGCCGGAAATACCATGCCGCCCTCGGTTTGCTTAGGGTGAGGCAGTGGCAAAAACCCTTTTGGAAACATGCCGTTGGCCTTGATCGCTTCTGGCGTCATATTTGCTAAAGTTTCCCAAGTTATTCCTTGGGGTAATTTGACACGTACGCCCTCTTGTACCGCTTTCCCACCTGACATGCGAATGGATTTAGAAGGGCGATTACTTAAATCATAACGTTGCGTGAGTAAGGTGTTTTGCCGTGCCATCGCCGTAGGTTTTTCAGCGTGTAAGCGCTTGACGATGAATTGAAATTCTTCGGTGATGACCACGGGCATATAGCTCGATGGTGGATTTGCAGAGCTGACTGAGGCAAATAGAGAGAGTATCATTGAGGCAGCACATGAATGCTTTTTCTTTAGCATAATAACCGCTCCCTGTTGCAAGACTATATATGTTTGTCACTAACGAGCTACAATGTTAAAAACTCATTAGCGACAAGTATAGGTAGGCGTGGTCGCGTTTATTCAACCTTCCCTTTACCTTTGCCGCTTTTCAGCAAGCCAGCCATTTCGCCAGCTTTTTGTCCCAGTCCTTCGGACGTTTCTTTTGCTGCTTTGGCCGTTTCTTCGCCGCCTTTTTCTACCTTGGCTTTTGTTGCTTCGGCCCATTGCGCGGTTTCTTTACCATATTGTTCCGGTTGGCCGCCGATCCAGCGCAGAATATTATCAGGCAACAAATAAATGAGTGTGAAGGATTTTTCTACTACGGTCCAATAGAGTGTTGTATAGACCAGTAAACAGAAGAACCCCGCATACATGGCTGCATAATTAGTATAAGGAGTACCCGCAGGAGTTGACTGCCATGTGGATGAAAGCGCGCTAGCGACATTGGTCATTTCCTCTGTACCACCTACCATCGCAGATCCATTTTGACTCTCTGGTTGCGGGGGCATAAAAAATTCCATCACGTGGGAAAAACCACTATTGATGATGAATATCGCGACATAACTGAGTGCAATTCCCGCAATATACCCCACAATCATCATCGATGGGCGTAAAAACACATTAATTAAAATCATCAGTGCAGCTTCGGCTTTACCTAGCGCATCATGACCTTCGGGGTGAGTAACCCCCAAAGCGACAATAGGGCCAGCCACCATGGCTTCAATCACAGCCATTAACCAGGCGAGTGAACCAAAAGTAAAGATCATATAAGGCAAAAAGGGCACATAATAAGCGTTCAGAAACCCTATGGTGAACATAACCCCCATCCAGGCTGCAAGGAAGGGTAAGATCACTAATAAGATAATACCGCCTCCAAAACTGAAGATTGCTGACATGGCAATCAGTTGGAAGTATAAACTAGTGACATAATTGATAAATGTTGTTCCCATATATGCTAATGCGACAATGGGATGGGTTTGTGTGGTATTGAGTAACTGAACGCCATTATTTAAAACGGTCATCATAACACTGAGTGGTAAAAACAATAGTTGCTGTACCACCAGATCAAATAAATTGGTGATGAACTGCACAAAATATTCCACAATATATTTGATGATTGAATTCCACAGGATATTGGCTATGGGGCCGCCAACGCAGAATGATAGCAGTTTAAATCCACAACCAAAGTTCTTATGTGGAATGGATACGGGTGATTGCCCCGGTTTCATATTGAACGCCATGTTAAATTGAGGCGTGCTCAGCCCGGGTTGACCAGGAAGATTGACCATGGAGGCATTCGTGATATAGCCATAGGTTGATGCTGAACCGAGGCCCTGTATAGCGCTATGCCCAGATCCCGAGTCCACATTGGCCGTCAGACCTTCTTGAACAGTTTGGCCTGTGATTAAATTATTGACGTCGATTACCGCCGCACTGTCTTTATTTAACATAGTGCAAAGAATTGCTTTATCCCCGGTACAACCATTACTAAAAGGTGCCAATAGTGCATTAGGGTCATAAAATGCAGAGTTCTCTAAACCCGATGTGGTATCAACTTCGTTTGTTGTGGACGTCATGGAGCCATTTAAATTTGCCAAATCGAAGAAATAAGAGCCGGCCATGATCCAACCATTATCTTCGGCGCCTTGGATAAATTCATGGTATTGGTTACTGGTATCGGCATCATTATTTTGTAACATGAGATTTAAGACGGGCATCATAATGGCATTATAATCGGTCATCGTGTTAATGAATTCTAATCCGGTGAAGATATACGTTTGTGTATTGCCGCCGGATGCAGGGTTCCATAACATACAATCAGTCGAAGGTGTTGTGCAGGGGCTTTGAGTGCTACTAAGATAAGGAACGCCATATTGATCTTGCGCAATGGCACTATATCGAGAGCTCGCGTCACTCGATGTATTAATTTTGATTGCGGGATCATTATTGACCATGGCCATGCTGACAGGCAATAAATCCATGTACATTTGCTGAATAGCAATGGGTCTAGATTGATTCAGCGTACTCACATCGTCTGCC
>CAZBSX010000262.1:0-2457 GCA_964494305.1 uncultured Legionella sp.
TATATTCTGCGTCATTTACCTTGGCGGCAGAAAATTTATGCGGGGGTATTCATTGCCGCATTTCCCACGAGTTGGTTCCTGTTTATGGCGTATTCAGAAGCACCTTTTATTCTCGCGTGCTGCCTGATGTTAACATGGGTTACTGAAAAACGTTGGGTGCTTTCTGGTTTGACGGGGATCGGGATGACGGCCACTCGTTTGATTGGGGTTCCGGTATTAGCCGCACCATTTTTTGCAGGATTCATTGTTAGGTTTGCGCAAATCAGAGAAGCAATACACGCTAGAAATTTTCGTTGGTTACGGCAAGATTTGATTCAACCGAATGCAATCATTGCGCTGGGTGGTTTGGGCTGTCTTGGGTTTTTAACGTATTGTGGATGCCATTTTGGTTCATGGCATTTGTATTTTGATATGGAGCGTATTCACTGGAAAGGGGCAGCTGATCCGTGGTTTTTATTGAAACTGCCCACTTGGGTGCCACCGCCTTGGGGGTATCATTTGGATTATGCGCCTGTTTTACCGAATGGTTGGAAAAAACTCTTTGTTTTTGATTTTTATCGTATAGCGGCTTACAGTTTTTCAGAAATGTTAGTACCGATCTTTGCTTGGTTGGAATTATTTTTTTTATTCTGGATGGTGAAGAAATCGCGTCCTTTGGATGAACGCAGTTTAACGTGGTTTCTCGCGGGAGTCTTATTATTTTTATTTACGTGTTTTTCTCTTTTCAGTCGTTACTATGAGTCGATGAGTCGTTGTTTGCTGCCTGTCTGGATTTTGCTGGTGATCAGTGATGCTTTAAATCCGAATGATTCTTTCTTTTTTCGTGCCGCTCAACCGAAATTACAACGTATTGTTGTCATGTGTTTCTTGATTGTGGGACTGGGATTTTGGCTACAATTCTTAAATCGCTTTTTTCTGGGTTGGTGGGTAGCATAAGGATGCTTCCGCTGTTTACGCAAGAAAAATATATGTGATGATTGATTTTTCATTGAGCAATGCGTGCCCGGTTTTTAAATTCTTAGCACAAATCGTGGGTGGCAATCTATTTCTTAATAAGGTCCAAAAACCGGGCATGGACGCGCTCTCGGGTTGTCTGACCCTCACAAAGTTGCTTTTGGCATAAGCATAATTTATAAATTCCGTTCGGACTGAGGATCTGAGAAGCAGAGTCGCGAAGTCGCTTGCTATCAACACATGCTTCGAGACAGCGTAAACGCCTCCCCAGCACGAACGGATCTTAAAATAGTAAAGTATGATTTTGCCCTGAAAATACGCAGAACCTAAAGGTGTTAAACGTATCAGGGGTTTGGGACATCTTGATTGGCTACATCCTCAGAGAAAAAAGTTCTCCAGCCATTATGAAAAAAGGTATAGACGCTATTCTGCGG
Source organism: uncultured Legionella sp. (assembly GCA_964494305.1). Taxonomy (GTDB): domain Bacteria; phylum Pseudomonadota; class Gammaproteobacteria; order Legionellales; family Legionellaceae. The sequence continues at coordinate 1,389 of CAZBSX010000262.1, forward strand.
TCTTTCGAATGTAGGATCAGGATTATTCATGCGCACTCGTTCTACAAAAACTTCCCTTTGGATTGCAGGCACACCATGTTTTAAGCCAAGATACACTGTCATACTTAAACTTAGCAAACTTACGATTAATCCAAGAAGAGAAAGAAATAAAATTGCATAGAGAGCCGCTGATAGTGTGAACAGGGAAGTGATGCCCATAATGATACTCCAACCCTCCAGTGTTATTCGATTTGGATTAGGCGCGGCCTGGGAGTGCATGTATGCTGCAAGAGTATGTAAACTATTCTCCAAAACTCTCCGACTGTGCTCCTGAACGTGTAAAGGCAAGCGTAAAAAAATGTCATTTTCACTTCCTTCGAGTAAAGGATCTACAGCTTGAATGAAAGCTTGTTTGGCAATATCGATAGGTTCATTTTTATTTTGCTCACAAATATACGTGATTGCGTCGAATTGATACTGAGACAAAATGTACCGCATTTTTTTCCATCTAAGATCGTCACCAGGGTTTTCAAGAAGGATTAGAGAACACCGCATCAATTTGCTGAAATTAATTTGGGTAAGTCGTGATTGAGGATAAAAATTCGTGCTAGACATAGCGTTTACTGCCAAACATAAAACAAATACGCTCTTGCATTGAGCAATCATGGCTCGATTGGATTGCTCAAGTAAATCAGCTTTTTGAAGCTGCAACAGCATGCTAATTAAGTCTTTGGGATCAAATATCCTCGGATCGGCACTACCCAGAATCATGTCGAATATCAAATCAAAATTGGATTGTCCGTCCGGTGCTTTGCATAATGTGTCCAAGCCTAAGTATTGAGGAATAGATAATGGTTTGTAATTGACGTAACGGATTATTGTATTATAATTTGCTTGAGCAGAAGATTCCGGTAACATTTTAATCAAATCAAAAATATCAAAGGATTTGTCTAAATCAGCACAGGGTATAAGCGCTTCCAAATTATCTTTCGCAAAATCACCCATAAATAATGAATGAGTATCCGTGCTCATCCAATAAAGGAAATTGGGTTTTAGTCTTTTGAGTAAGTGAATGACTGTTTGAATCTCA
>CAZBSX010000263.1:0-2357 GCA_964494305.1 uncultured Legionella sp.
CATCTGGGCTATGAAAAGCATGATAAAGCTGAATCACGCAAGGATAATTCTCGTAACGGTTACAGCAAAAAGAAGATTCATGTCAGCGAGGGTGAAATGGAAATTTCCGTACCCCGGGACCGCGTGGGCTCTTTCGAGCCACAGCTTATCCCCAAGCATATCACTCGCTTTGACGGTCTTGATGAGAAGATTATTTCCTTTTATTCCCGTGGATTAAGCACCCGGGATATCCAATCAGAGCTGGAAGAAATTTACGGGACTACAATTTCTCCGACGTTAATTTCCAATGTTACTGATGCTGTTTTGGCTGATGTCCGAGCTTGGCAATCAAGGCCTCTGGATAGCTGCTTTCCCATTGTTTATCTGGATTGCCTGGTGGTCAAGGTAAAGACAGATAAAGGCATTACCAATAAAGCTGTGTATTTGGCACTGGGTGTAAATACCGACGGACAAAAAGAGTTACTTGGCATGTGGATTAGCCAAAATGAGGGTGCAAAATTCTGGCTTAATGTGCTGACTGATTTAAAAAATAGAGGTCTGGATGAGATATTTATTGCCTGTGTTGACGGTCTGACTGGTTTCCCGGAAGCAATCGAAACGGTCTATCCTTACGCAAAAGTTCAGCTTTGTATTGTCCATAAAATCCGTCAATCTCTCTCTTATGTGAGCTGGAAAGACCGTAAAATACTTGCTGCTGATTTAAAAAGCATTTACAGTGCAAATACGCTCACTGAGGCTGAAATGGCACTGGATGCTTTCTCTGCCAAATGGGATGACCAGTATCCATCTATCAGCGCATCCTGGCGCAGGGATTGGGAACGAGTCATTCTCTTGTTTGATTATCCCGCGGATATTCGACGGGCAATTTATACCACCAATGCTATTGAGTCATTGAATATGACCTTACGGAAAGTAATAAAAAATAAACGCATGTTTCCTTCTGATGAAGCCGTTTTTAAATTGCTTTATTTGGCGATTGAACGAATCTCTCAAAAGTGGACTATGCCGATTCATAACTGGAAACCAGCTATGAATCGATTCATGATTGAATTCGGTGATAGACTTACCGGATAACAGGATGGCTAGTTACACAGAATTCCGGACAGACTCATCTGTTGAGCTGCTTCCATAGTGAAGGGCTTGCTATAAACCCCATCCATACCAACGGCCATGCATTTAGCCTTTTGTGATGGGTCATTATTTCCAGTAACGGCTACTATAGGAGTCAAAACAGCCTTTTGTGCTAACTCTAAGACTCTAATTTTTTGAGTCACTTCCACACCATCTATGTCAGGCAAACCAATATCCATTAATATTAAATCATATTTGTTTTCTTTGAATAAATTAATTGCTGTATTGCCGTCCTCGGCACAATCAACCTGACAGCCAATATTTTCCATCATGGTTTTTTCAACCATCGAGGCTATCCTATTATCTTCAACAATCAGTACACGTGGGTTAGCAGGCATTTTAGGATTTATTCGAGTGTATATTTTAATTATAGTATAATTTTAATTATTAGCTGGATACATGGCATTGACTGCCGCAATATCCTTAGCACTGAGTTGTTTCCGTTGGCCAATCATGACCCCTTCCTGAATAGGAATGATCGTGGGTTGGCCATTTTTTGAAAATGCATACGCGGTGTAATGCATAATGGATTGATAATCATAATTACCAAAATCCTCGCCATCATTGATATGTTGGTTAAAATTATACCGATAATCTTCGTCAATATTTTCCCAAAGAATATGAATAAATTGGTCCCGATCGTTACGGGATTGCTCATGCCATAGTCCTAAGGCGTGGCCCAATTCATGTGCCACATTCATCGTGGCGCAGTTTGGCCCTAATAGAATAATTTGTGGCCCACCTTGGCGTCCAACGGACGAAGAACATTTCAGACTATCCGTCGCGGTAAACAGGAGGAAATCGGGATACTTATCTTCATTATTTTGAGATAATTCCACAAATCGAACTTTGGTTACTTTTTCCCATGTGTGCATGGCATCTAAGATTGCAAATTGGTTTTGTGGGGGTAATGATGGTGCGAATTTAAAGGGTACAATCGCATCTGGCCAGCGAAATCCCCCCAGTTTGAGCAAGATCATGGCTTGCGGCGCTGGCCTTTTCGAGTAGCGGAGATTGTGAGCGGGCTTCGGTAGTTTGGCTAAAATAATATCATCCTCAACAACCGCATACCCATCTTGGTTGGTATATACGATCTCGCGTAATCCATAGTTTGGGTCGATAACTGTAAGATGACCCGTGATGGGCTTGTCTGCCAAACTGGCTGTGGTAAGCAATAGGCCAATGGCCCCTGTCAGCATACGGAAATAATGAATTTTGCAACTCTT
>CAZBSX010000264.1:0-2353 GCA_964494305.1 uncultured Legionella sp.
TTTTTAATGGGGGTCTTTGCAGCCACAGATTCCCTTTTGTTTTATATTTTTTGGGAGGCGACACTGATTCCCATGTATTTGATCATTGGGATTTGGGGTTCAGATAATCGGGTGTATGCAGCGATCAAATTTTTCTTGTATACCTTTTTAGGGTCAGTATTGATGTTGGCCGCTTTTTTATATCTGGGCTATGGCGCCGGGACATTTAATATTGAAACCTTCTATGCGCTCAAATTGAATATGACTGCCCAGACTTTCATTTTTATCGCATTCTTTTTGGGTTTTGCGATTAAGATTCCGATGTTCCCAGTGCATACGTGGTTGCCGGATGCGCATACCGAAGCACCTGCCGGTGGGTCGGTGGTGTTGGCTGCTATTTTATTGAAATTAGGGGCGTATGGATTTATTCGGTTTGCACTACCTATTGTGCCCGATGCATGCCGTCACTACGCGAATCTGATGATCATACTGTCTTTGATTGCGGTGGTGTATGTTGGCTTAATCGCTGTGATTCAACAGGATATGAAACGTCTAATCGCGTATTCTTCGATTTCTCATATGGGATTTGTGACCCTAGGTTGTTTTGCAATTTATTCGATTGCAGATCATGCGAATTTGGCTGCTGCAGGTTTGCTTATGGAAGGCGCAATTGTGGTGATGATATCGCATGCCTTCATCTCTAGTGGTATGTTTGCCGGCGTAGGTTTTATCTACGAACGGTTGCATACACGCAATATCAGTGATTTTGGCGGGATCGTTCAAAAGATGCCAATTTTTGCGAGTTTTCTGATGTTGTTTGCAATGGCGAATGCTGGGTTACCAGGTACTTCCGGGTTTGTCGGTGAATTCATGGTGATTGTGGGCAGTATCAAAGCCGGATTTTGGATCGCATTTTGGGCGGCTACTACATTAATTATCGGTGCTGCGTATACATTGTGGATGTATAAGCGCGTGATTTTTGGGCCAGTGACTAATTCCAACGTTGAAACACTGACCGATCTCACTTGTCCTGAACTATGTGCGTATACCTTGTTAGCATTCATGGTGATTGCGATGGGGGTGTATCCAAAGCCATGGTTGGCTTATGTGCATCAAACGGTGAACCATACACTGCACTTGGCGAATCAATCAAAGGGTTAAAAGATTATGATAGGAATTAACGATAGTATTTTTTTGGCGCTTCCGGAAATCATTGTTCTGGCTACGGCCTGCTTGGCGCTCTTGGCGAATTTGTTTTTTAAACACCTATTCCGTTCAATTGCATTGGGCTTTTCGGCTGTGGGTTTAAGTATCGCAGCCTATGTGTCATTTTCTTTTTTAGGGCAATATGCGCAATTAGGATTTCATGGCCTATTCATCGGAGATGATTTGGCACATATGATGAAATTATTTATTTATCTCACAGTATTTTTGAGTTTTGTCTACGCCAAAGCCTATTTGGATGAACGGAAACTCCCTGCGGGTGATTATTATGTCTTAGGTTTATTCTCTACGTTGGGCATGATGATTTTAGTTTCTGCATATTCGTTATTAACCATGTATTTGGGTGTGGAATTATTATCATTGCCTTTATATGCGATGACAGCGATTCGACGCACGCATAGTAATGGCTCTGAAGCAGCCATGAAGTATTTTATTATCGGCTCGATTGCCTCTGCGATGTTGTTGTATGGCATGTCCTTATTGTATGGTGCGACCGGATCTCTTGAGTTTCAAGATATTGCGAATGCAATTGCGTCCCACCCACAAGCGCATAGTAAACTCTTGGCATTTGCTTTGGTGTTCATCATGGCTGGGGTAGGGTTTAAATTGGCTGCTGTCCCCTTTCATATGTGGGCACCGGATGTATATGATGGTGCACCTACGTCAGTCACGTTATTTTTAAGTGCAGCGCCAAAAATTGCTGCGCTTGGGATGGCCTTTCGTATTTTAACGTTCGCATTGCCGGATTTGGTTTCGGTTTGGCAGCAAATGATCATGATCATGGCGATTGCCTCGATTGTGTTGGGAAATGTGATTGCTATTGTGCAAAAAAATATCAAACGATTGTTGGCGTACTCTACTATTTCTCATATGGGGTATGCACTGCTGGGTCTTTTGGCCGCAAATGCGAATGGGTATGCGGCAGCGCTATTTTATGTGCTGATTTATGGTTTGATGTCCGTGGGTGCATTTGGCTTATTGGTTCTCATGTCACGTTCAGGATTGGAATTAGAACTGATTCAAGATTTAAGTGGCTTGAACAAGCGTAATCCGTGGTTAGCGTTGATGATGATGATCATTTTATTTTCGATGGCAGGAGTACCGCCTACCGTAGGATTTTTCGCGAAATTACTCGTTCTGAAAGCATTGG
>CAZBSX010000265.1:0-2352 GCA_964494305.1 uncultured Legionella sp.
GGTCGGCCTCGACCTCGGCCAGTTCCTTGCGGATGTGCGCGATGACGCCCTTGGTTCGAGCGCCAGGACCGAACGCCGCGAGCGAGAACTCGCGCTGCGCTTCGATCCACGCGACGAGATCGACTGCGGCGGGCTGCGCGGCCTTCAGCGTCGCCAGCTCCTCGCGGGCGGCGTCGAGGGCGAACATCAGCGACCTGTTCGCTACGATGTTCTCGCGGCCAACGAGCAGGAACTTCGTACGCTCGGCAGACCATTCCTCATGGTCCTTCGATGCCACGCCAGAAGCGTTGCCGTGCAACACGGCGATCGCGTCATCGACGCCTTCGCACCAAGAGGATCGCAGCTCCTCGCGGGCGGCGTCGCGCTCGGTGAGGATCTCCGCCACGCGACGGAGCAAGTTACCCTCGCCTGCGTCGATGCGGCCGTATTTGTCGAGGAACGCCGCCGTCTCGCGGCCCAGGTGCTCTTCCTTGTTCATGTCACTTCTCCTCGGGGTTCTTCGGGGTCTTCGGGGTCCAGGCGGGGCAAGTGTGCTTCGGCCCGTAGTAGCCGCCATGCTCGAAGCATCTGTAGGTGCGCTTCGCGTACCACTTGCACGTCCCGCACCGCTTGTCGGGCTGCTGCTCAGGCATGGGGCACCTCCTTGCGGTGACACTCCTCGCAGATCGGCTCGCCTTCCGCGTTCCAGATTGCGTCATCTTCGCAGCGGCCCGTTGCTTCGCCGCAGTTGGCGCAGTGTTGCAACGTGCAGCCGGGATACCGAGCGTTGACGGCTGCGTGCGCTGATTGCGACAGCGCGCGCTTGATGCCTTGCGCGCGGCGCGCGGCCTCTTCGTCGATCCAGTCAGGCATGGGGCACATCCTCCGCAGGCGACCACGGAGCGCCGGGGCCGTGGATCAGGCGGAACCCATCGCCAACGAGCATCCCGGTAATCTCTTCGGTGCTCTCGTGTAGATCCCGGCAGATCGAATCGCTCCATGCCATTGCGTAGCGCCACCCGCCGTTCGACTTGTCGCCGATCAGTACAACGGCGTCTCCGTGGACGACCCACACCTGCCCGCACGCCAGCGGCGGCATCTCAGCGTTGCTCATCGGTCGTCTCCTCCTTGATCTGACCCGCTACCCACGCGCGCATCCGCACCCAGCGCTCCTCCGGGGTCTCGCCTCTCGAAGCCCATTCGTCGTTCTCGAACTCGATCTCGCGCACGAGCGGTTCGGCCACGTCGAACACCGCGCTGACGTGCTCGTAGTCGTCCGGGTCGATCTCGGCGAGCGGGATTCCGCGTCGCACGCCAAGCGCCCCGAGCGCGCATACCTCGCCCTCGTGCTGAAGATCGCCACGAATGAGCCGCCGCTCCGGCATCGCGTCGAGCGCCTCGAGCAGATCTCGGAGCAGCTTCTGTCCGCGCTTGCCGCGCGTCGCACTGGCGACACGTCCGCGCCAGCGGATGAACTCCCAGTTGTCCTGGTCCTCGCTGTATCCGTGGCGGGTCATGTGGTCTTCTCCTCCGGCCGGTACGGCTCGGGCAGCGGGCGCCAGTGGGTCACGGTGCCGTAGACCTCATCCGCCTCAAAGCTGTAGCACCATGCTGGCACCTCTACTGTGTCTTCGCGGTCGGGGTCCCACTCAGTTACGTTGAGACGAACGGCCTGGATAGTGAGGGCCTCCTCCCCTTCGCGCGCGACAGTAACGAGCACTCGCTCTTCGAGTTGCGGCAGATCCTCCGAGCGCTCGACGCTCGTCCACCCGTCCGCCGAGATCCCCGCGAGGCGCGCGGCTTCGTGCGCGGGGAGTTCGGTCTTGTGGATGTAAACAAAGTTGTCTTCTTCGTCGTACCACAGGGCGCAGACCGCACGAGCCAGCGCGCCTCGCGATTCGGAAGCTCCACGCTCCGCCACGTCCGCCAGCAGACGCAGCACCCGCGCGAGGCGGGCGTTCGGGGTGTTGGTCATGGCGTACCTTCCTCGAACATCGGACGGAACCACGCCATCGGGACGTTCTCGTCGATCCAAGCCAGCGCGTGGCGCTTGCAAGTCAGGAACCAGAGCCCGAAGAGCTGCTTCGGGTACTCGTCGGCAGGCCGGTCCCATGTGATGCGGTAGCCGTCCACTTCGAGTTCGGGCATCGCGCGCTCGATCACGGCGTCGGCCTGATCGGGGAACATGCCGCGGTTGACGAGCGCGGATCGAAGGCGCTCGCGGGTCGTTTGAGTGTTGGTCATTGTGACCCCCAACCACAAGCGCGCTGGAGTTGGATCTCCAGCCTCTCGATCTTGCGCCGCAGCGCGTCGCCGATCCGCGACACGATCTCGTCGCGATTCAACTCGAAGATGAGGAGCCAGGGCATGTAG
>CAZBSX010000266.1:0-2341 GCA_964494305.1 uncultured Legionella sp.
TCGTTAGCGCCATGTTCTACTCCTAAACGATCCCTGCAACACCAAGGATTCTCATACTTTGATACGTTTTATGCATCCACTCACTACAATTTCTGACGCTCGGAGAAACGCTTTATTTGGCGCCTCTTGAATAATTGGTGAATAGTTACCGTTTTATAACCTAATTTAGGACGATATTCTAACAAGAGAAACTCTAATAAACAAGGACTATTTTTTAATTTTTACATTGACAAGAGAGGAATTGATTAATTTGTGGATAAGTTTTCCTTTGGCTATTTGTTCAAATTGGTTAACAACCCAACATAATATCGTAACATATTGAAAAATATAGCAATATTTTCATGGCATTCAAAGGGCCCCTTGATTAATTATCCACAAAATCTGTGGATAATCCTGTGGGCATAATGGGATTCCTATTGAAATTACTACTGATTTGGCCTTTGTTCAGATCCTGCCATCCTGCTTTCACAAAACAACAGGATGCTCGAAAATATATTTGCGAATCTAACAAACCAAGTCTTCTAGAATAAAGACGCTTACGTTATCATGGTAGATATACTTATCACCTCATTTCTTGTCATTCTCCGCCCTTTGAAGGCAGAGCAATGACATGTATATAGATAGAAGGATATTACATGATACGGAGCACGTTGCGTTTATTAGTTTGCCTCCTTTGCCCTTCTCTGTTTGCCAGTAGTCTGCAACGACCTATTGATACCATCATTCAGAAAGTTGACCCCAAAATTAATCTCGGAATGATGGTGGTCGATTTGAACACGGGTGAAACCTTATACCAACGTGCTATTAAACAAAGTTTGATTCCCGCTAGTAATATGAAATTATTTTCTGATGCCACTGCCTTACTGGCACTAGGCCCAGACTATCATTTTCAAACCCAGCTCAGTACCGATGCCACGTCAATTCAGAGCGGTATCCTCAATGGTTCGCTGTATCTGTATCTCCCTGGCGATCCTACATTTACCAGCGCACATCTCGATGAATTGTTTGCCAGTTTGAACGCTATGGGCGTCCGGCAAATCACCGGTTCCATGATCTTAGTGAGTGATTTTAGTCATACCCAAGCACATCCCCCAGGCATCGTTCCTAAGGATTTATCTTACAGCTATGGCGCATCACTCGCACCATTAATCATCGATGAAAATCGAGTCACTATCACGGTCAACCCTTCTTGCCAAAGCGGACAACGCGCATACATCGAATATTCTGGTCCCTCTGGAAGTTTTGTTTTAGATAACCAGGTGACTACCGTCGCAGGTCAAGCAGGTGGCATCAGTTTCGCAACCACCGATGACAATCATTTGGTGGTTCGGGGTAAAATTGGACAACGTCAAGGGGCAGTGCAACAACGGATTGCTATTAAAAATCCACTCAAGCATGCGGAAGAATTGATTAGAATTACATTAAAACATCAGGGAATCACCTTAAATGGCTCAATAAGAATGGGGGAAGGCAAACCTTCTATGCTGTTAGCCACCCATTCTTCGCAACCCATTACGCAATTATTAGCTGATACCTTAAAACCTTCCGATAATCTGTATGCCAATAGTTTGTTTTTGCACGCAGCACGCAAAATTAAAGGTAGTCCAATGGATTGGCAACAAGCGGAGCCTGTCATCAAACAATTTTTACAACAACAAACGGGCATTGATATGAAATCGGCCGTACTCATTGATGGCTCAGGTTTATCCCGCCATGACCGCTTGAGCGCAGAGCAAACCGTATCTCTTTTGTGCTACCTCTATGAACGTTTTCCATTGACGTATGAATATATTGCAGCCTTACCGATTGCAGGCCAAGATGGTACGCTCCTGCGCCGTCTACGCAAACCGACACAAAAAGGCTTGATTCGCGCAAAAACGGGCTCGATGACGGGCGTCATGAGCTTATCGGGTTATCTGTACACTGCGAATGGCCATACGCTAGCATTCGCGATCTTTATTAATACACGACCTGGAACATCACCCAATGTTTCCGGCCGTTATCGTTCGATGATCGATAGTTTATGTGATTTTTTACTCAAACAGAAACCGACGTATAGTAAATTTTTTACGTTTACCCACAACCCGCAAGCACGGGTTGCTTATCAACAACATCCGTCTGATGCTGATAAAAAACGCCAACAAACGGCCAAATGGCGACAAATAGAATACGCACTCAAACAATCCTTAAAAGATCGATCAGTCACGATCGTATTTCGCGGCAATCAATTGGTAGTCGTTGATCATAGTAACAACATGAATACGGTGTGGTCTAGCTTACAAAAGATCAATACGAAATATAAAATTGCTGTCGCACTAAAAAGCGCTACCGCACCTAGTTC
>CAZBSX010000267.1:0-2331 GCA_964494305.1 uncultured Legionella sp.
AAATATTGATCAACATCCTGCTCAGTCTTTGGCAAGACACGATCTAATTCAAATTGCGCCAAACACACTTGCAATTCTTGCCAGGTGGTTTGCAGGGGATTAATCCCACAAATTTCTTCGAATACAGAACGATACGTTCGTTTTTGCAACGGGGCACATCCCACGATGTGTTGGAGTAATTCATCGACCTCTGCAAGGAGCGTATGATGATCCACACCCAGTTGATACCATTCTAAGAGAGTAAACTCAGGATTATGCCAACGACCCAGCTCATCATCACGAAATACGCGAGCTAATTGGAAAATTGGGCCAGATCCGGCCGCTAATAAGCGTTTCATGTGATATTCAGGAGACGTCTGTAATGCAAAATCTTGATTTCGAAAACGCGCTGAGATATTGGCCAAATACGGATCGCTGATGCCATACCTCGCCATGATCGGCGTTTCAACTTCGAGATACCCTTTCGTCGTAAAAAACAGCCGTAAATCAGCCATGACTTGCGCGCGGGCACGCAAATTATCCAGCGAGGCGGATGGTCTCCAATCTGCCATCAATAAAACATTCCCAATTCTAAACGCGCCACTTCGGACATGCGCTCTTGAGTCCAAGGCGGATCCCACACCAATTCAACGGTGCAATCTTTCACGCCTGGCACTTCATTGACCGATTTTTCTACGGTACCCGGAAAGGTTTGTGCAACTGGACAACCCGGCGACGTCAACGTCATTTGGATATGCACATGCTGCGTTTCGTCGACAGTGACTCCGTAAATCAGGCCCAAATCATAAATATTGACCGGAATTTCTGGATCAAAAATAGTTTTTAATTGTGCAACCACCCGATCTTCTAAGCCAGCGTCTTCCGGTTTTTTTTTAAATCCTAACATAACGTATACTCACTCAGTCACGACTATTTTGGAATCTTTTTGTAATGCAGCTTCCAAAGTGTGCCAGGCTAAGGTTGCGCATTTAACCCGCGCGGGAAAAGCGCGCACCCCTGCCAGAATCGTTAATTTCTCCATGCTTGCAGGCTGTACGCTATCATCTTGAGTCAACATAGTATGAAATTGAGCAAACAATGTATGCGCAGCTTCTATAGTCAACCCTTGCACCGCATCCGTCATCAAAGACGCTGATGCTTGCGAAATGGCACAACCACACCCCACAAAACTAATGTCCTGAATGCAATCTTTGACGATATGCACAAATACAGTCAGTTTATCACCACATAGAGGATTATACCCTCGTGCCTGATGAGTCGGATGCGCCATACTATAGTGATGCCTAGGATTTTTGCTGTGATCGATGATCACTTCTTGGTACAATTCACGTAAATCGTTCATCCAGAAAACACCTTTTCAGCGCGATTCAACACGTCAATACAACGATCAATGTCTTCCAGCGTATTATACACCGCCAACGAAATGCGCGTGGTTGCCGGCACATTGTAAAAATCCATCAGCGGCATCGCACAATGGTGTCCCGCACGCACAGCAATTCCTTCATTATCCAAAATTGTCCCGACGTCATGCGCATGCACATAGGGGTGTAATAAAGAAATTAACGGCACTTTATCATTGGCAAGACCAATAATCTGAAAAGAAGTGCGTTCTTGCAAATTTGTCGTCAGATAGGCTAATAACATGGCTTCATACACCATAACCGCTTTAAAATCCAACGACCATACATAATCAATCGCTGCACCCAAACCAATTGCACCTGCGATATTAGGCGTACCTGCCTCAAATTTATGTGGAATTGCTGCATATTCAGTTGCTTCGAAGCTCACATGCTGAATCATTTCTCCGCCACCTTGATACGGCAACATATCCTCGAGAAATACTGTCCGGCTCCACAGTACGCCGATACCCGTAGGTCCATACATTTTATGCCCTGAAAATGCATAAAAATCACAATCTAAATCCTGAATATCTACCGGTATATGGGGCATAGCCTGCGCACCATCGATCAAAACCAGCGCGCCATTCGCATGTGCCATTTCAATCATTTGTTTGATTGGATTAATGGTTCCGATAGCGTTCGAAGCATGAGTGATTGCCACAAACTTGGTTTTGGGTGTCAATTTTTTTGCAAATTCTTCAATCAGGATTTCGCCTTCAACCGAAATCGGCGCTACCACCAATTCTGCACCGGTTTGGCCACATACCATTTGCCAAGGCACAATATTGGAATGATGCTCCATCATAGTCACTAAAATTTGTTCTCCGGGCAATATTTTGGGCCGCACACAAGATTGGGCCACCAAATTAATCGCTTCGGTTGTCCCACGAACAAAGATACATTCATGTTCATGGTTCGCATTCAAAAACTG
>CAZBSX010000268.1:0-2300 GCA_964494305.1 uncultured Legionella sp.
TACCAACGCCCATGACTATTGGAGCACGCCTAAAAATGCGCCTGAATTTGGCTTATCTGCTTTCTTGCGCCACGGTGATACCGATTCTCAAGCCAAAGCAGGAACTCATAACAAGGATGATGCCCCATGAAAAGACGTGTCGTGATTACTGGAATGGATATTACCTCTTCTATTGGCTGCGGTTTGGATAAATTTTGGCAAGCAGCAATTCAAGGTACTTGTGGCATTCAACGCATTCAATGTTATGATCCTTCGCGCTATCCCACTCAAATTGGTGGAGAAATCAAAGATTTATCGTTAGAACATTTGCCCGCATTCAATCGCCCGAAACGCTATCCCAAAGTCGCACAATACGCGTTATTTTGTGCACACCATGCAATTACGCAAGCACAATTAACGCCAGAAGAACTTAATAAAGCCGGCACCTATATCGGAACCAGTCTCGGTGGCACACCAGAATTAGAATCAGCATATGAAGAGTTTTATAGCGGCCATTGGAAAAAAGTACCTGCGTTAAGCGTCATTCGTGGTATGCCCAATTCCGTCGCCAATCACATTGCGATTGCTTTTGGATTGGGTGGGCCGAATTCTACAGTTTCCAATGCCTGCGTCTCCTCGGCTGAAGCAATTGGAAATGCATACCAACAAATCCTCCAAGGTAATTTGACTACTGCCATTTGTGGTGGAACAGAATCCTTAATTTGGGAAACATTAATGACCGCGTGGTGTAAATTACGCGTGATGTCGACTCAAAATGAACACCCTCATCTGGCCAGTCGCCCGTTTGATAAAAATCGCGATGGCATGGTCATGGCAGACGGCGCAGGCATTTTAGTTTTGGAAGACTACGAACAAGCGCGTGCACGCGGGGCGACCATTCTTGCTGAAATCATCGGATATGGGGCTAGTTGCGATGCATATCATGTTACTGCGCCCAATTCTCAGGGCCAAATTCGTTCCATTCAAATGGCACTACAAGATGCGCGTTTATCGCCGAATGACATTCAATACATTCATGCCCATGGAACAGGGACCCAATTGAATGATGTGACGGAAACACAAACCATTAAAACAATTTTCGATGCCCACGCATACAACATCCCTATTACGGCACAAAAAGCCATGACTGGACATGCTATTGGCGCAGCTGGTGTCATGCAAATTATCTCTATCGTCCTCAGTTTACAACATGACCTGTTGTTACCCACCATCAACCTGACCGAACCAGACGCAGAATGCGATCTCGACTATATTCCGAATCAGGCCCGAACAAAATCCGTCGATATTGCCTTATCGAATCATTTTGCCTTTGGCGGAGCCAACGCGGCACTGATTTTGCAACGATTTTCAGAGTAAACATCCTATTAGGAATTACCGTTTTCGGTATACGCATAAAAATTCCATCATGATATATTTACAAGCAAATACATCACCTCTTATACTCGCAGGCATCTCACCACTCTTAAGAGAGCTCCTATGGCTAAAGCACAATTTGAAAATTATGGGTTACAAGCAACCACATTACTTACCTTCTTAACCAAAAGCCCCCTGGGTAAACATGTTGTCTCGGTAGAAAAATATCAAAATTGGTTTGCATTAACATTAAGTCCTAGCGCGGCACTTGAGACCAAGCTCGTTCCGAATTTAAAACGACTACTGACACTCCCTCAAGATTTGAAATCAGAAATCACATCGGTGACGCAAGTCGTAACCGATATCATCGCCAACCATTCCACAGGAGAAATCGAAGATAAGAATGCATGCATTGATGTGATTAAACGACATATTCGCAATGCACATCGTTTTAATTTAGAAACAGGTACGGCTGAGATCGAGACAACACCATCGATCGCCGCTCTATTTCAATATGGATTAAAAAATAATCCTTTCATAGACATTGACGTCCATAACAAAAAGCTCTCGTTAAAATTATATCCGTACTTTTTAGAACTGCGAACCTTGTGCGTTTTGGCGATACAGGATCAATCGGTTTTATTTTTCAATGATACTTGGATTCCAAGAAATGAAATTCTATTGATAGAAGAGGAACCTCTTCCAGATGGTTCGATACGAGTCACACCTCATGTCTGTGTATCCTCGCCCCCATACACATCAAAATTTATTTTGTCGTTAGATCGTTCTTACAGCATGGACACGAAGGAAAAAATCAATTCGATTGAGAAATCACGTTGGGAATTTGTCAGAGAGAGTGCCCTAAAATTTGGCCGGTTGATATTCGATCGAGACCCTAGCGCTCAGATCTTAATCAATAAATTCGGCACTGAACCATCAATGCTGGT
>CAZBSX010000269.1:0-2290 GCA_964494305.1 uncultured Legionella sp.
CGTTGCTGTTGCATAGAATGTTGAAAGCCTTCCATCTCGACGTGTAAGCCCTGTTCGCGCGCAATATCAGCAGTCAAATCTAAAGGAAATCCATACGTATCATACAATTTAAAGGCCATTCCTCCAGAAATGGTTTGCAATTGTTCAGTCTGAATCTGCTCTTGTAATAAGCGCAACCCCTGCTCTAACGTGCGGATAAACTGCTGCTCTTCCTGTTCCAAATGGTGTTCGATGTGACGTTGACGCGCTTGCAATTCTGGATAGGCCTTTCCCATAACAGTTACCAACGGTGCCACCAGGCGGTGAAAAAATGGCATCGGTAGCCCCAAAGCGTAGCCATGACGTACCGCTCGACGAATAATCCGTCGTAAGACATAGCCACGGCCTTCATTGCTTGGGGTCACGCCATCTGCTAACAAAAAAGCACATGCTCGAATATGATCCGCGACCACTTTCAGCGAAGGATGGTCGCGATCTAAATCCTCCGAAAGTGCCATAATCTGTTCTATTAGGTATTGAAAGGAATCAATATCGTAATTGTTATGTACTCCCTGCAAGACTGCTGCAATCCGCTCCAACCCCATTCCGGTATCCACCGACGGTTTGGGCAATGGATGGAGGTGGCCTTGTTTATCGCGATTAAATTGCATGAATACCAAATTCCAGATTTCGATATAACGATCGCCATCTGCGTCCGGACTACCAGGCGGACCACCCGCAACATCAGGACCATGATCATAAAAAATCTCGGTACATGGACCACAAGGACCGGTATCTCCCATCGACCAAAAATTATCCTTTTCTCCACAACGAGAAATCCGATCCGCCGCAACGCCAATGTCATTCATCCATATCTCAGCCGCTTCATCATCGTCCTGATACACTGTGATCCACAAACGATTCGCGGGGATCTGAGCCACTTGTGTTAAAAACTCCCAAGCGAACCGGATAGCATCCCGTTTAAAATAATCCCCAAAACTAAAATTACCGAGCATCTCAAAAAATGTATGATGCCGCGCGGTATACCCCACATTTTCTAAATCGTTATGCTTTCCACCTGCACGCAAACAACGTTGAACCGTAACCGCACGTTGATAAGGTCGAATATCTTGGCCTAAAAACACATCTTTAAATTGGACCATTCCCGCATTAGTAAACAATAAAGTGGGATCATTGTTGGGCACCAGCGCGCTACTAGGCACGACCGTATGTCCTTGGCTTACGAAATAGTCTAAAAAAGCTTGTCTCAATTGGGTTGTATTCATTGTTTATCACTCTTCTTCTAATTGGGCAAAAACTTGTGCAATTGTGTGCATTGAAAACCCTTTGTATACCAAAAATTGTTTTTGCTTTTGTTCCATCTGCCACGATTGTTCGCAACCTGCTTTGTATTTTTTAGCTAAAACGTGCTTAGCACATTCCGTCCAATCTACTGCTTCTATAGCCAAAGCGTGTTCGAATAGATCGGGCTCAAGATTTTTTTGTTGGATTTCACGTCGAATACGTTCAGGACCATAGCCTTGCCGGATACGCGCTCGTAACAACATTTCAACAAAACGGAGATCAGATTGTAAAGCTGCGTTCTGGCAAGCAAGCACCGCAGCATGAACATCAGCTGCGATATGGCCCTTGCGGAGTAATTTTTCAGTTAACTCCGCTGCACCATGCTCACGTCGTGCTAATAATGCCAGCGCAGCCTTAAATGCTTTACTCATCAGCAAATTCAAGCAACTCTTCTTGCTGCTGTTGCGGCGCAACTACTTTCTTAGCGAGGAATTCTGCGCGAATTTTTTGTTCCAGCATTGCTGAAACACTGGGATTATCACGCAAATAGACGCGTACGTTATCTTTTCCTTGACCAATTTTTTCACCATTATAGCTGTACCATGCGCCTGATTTTTCAATCAAGCCAAGCGTCGTTGCTAAATGAATGATTTCACTGTCACGTGAAATACCTTCGTTGTAATAAATATCAAATTCCGCGACTTTAAACGGTGGCGCCACTTTATTTTTCACGACTTTAACTCGAGTTTCACTACCGACAATTTCTTCGCCTTTTTTGATCGATCCAATTCTACGAATATCTAAGCGAACTGACGCATAGAATTTTAATGCATTGCCGCCCGTAGTCGTTTCTGGGCTACCAAACATCACACCAATTTTCATCCGAATCTGATTAATGAAAATCACCAAAGTATTAGAGCGTTTGATATTCGCAGTTAATTTACGTAATGCTTGCGACATCAAACGAGCCTGTAATCCCACATGCGTATCCCCCATTTCTCCTTCA
>CAZBSX010000270.1:0-2272 GCA_964494305.1 uncultured Legionella sp.
CACCCGCAACACACGCTAGCGAAACACCAAATGTATGCATTTGGTGGTATGATCTCGATTGTGTTAAAAGAGGGTTTGGAAGCCGCCAAACGTTGTTTGGCTCGCTGTGAATTATTTACGTTAGCTGAAAGTCTCGGTGGCGTAGAAAGCCTTATCGAACATCCCGCATTAATGACTCACGCATCAATTCCTCAAGCCACCCGCATGCAATTAGGCATCGAGGACGGCTTGATTCGTTTGTCGATCGGGATTGAGCATGCTGAAGACTTAAAAGCTGATTTGGATCAGGCATTACAGTAATTCACACCAGGGTCCGTCTGGTAAATATGAAATTGTTTCGAGAGGACGTTGATTGAATCGACTTCATGCAAATGAGCCAAAATTTTTGGAGGCATTGGATGCGGATCTTCCGAATCAATCACGACATAGGATCGAACCGGTTGTGAAATGCGTTGACAAAGTACTTGTGGATCTAGGGTGGCAATCGCGCGACCCGCTGAATAAAATTGCGCGGAATAATCAATTTTATGCTGCCAGTAAACAAACTCACTGTGTTGCTCAGGGTGCTGATGAGCAACTGCAGCAACTACTCGGTCTTGCGATTTTGCGATCCATTCCGGTTGATAGACAAAAACGAGCGCTCCAAGTAAAAATACCCAACCAAAACATCCTGCCAACGGCACAAAGCATTTGACATACTTGAGATCGACATCACTGCGTTTCACGAATTCAGCAAACAATAAGGCAAATGCTGGCAAACTCGGAAAAACGTACGGGTAAATAATATTACGTGCAAAAGTGAAAAATAGCAGTGGCGTGAACGTACAGAATAATAAATAACGTAACCATCCATCGTCATCCCGACTCAAACTGCGCAACCGCTTGAAATTGTAGCCTATCCAAATTAGGCCTGGAATACACCATGGCAGAAATCCCATGAGCGCATAGACCCAGATCATGCCAAGCGGTGCATGGTGTGCAACACCGTACTTATCGCCTTGCCAACCGGGTTGCAAAAAACGTTGGACATGCTCCCCGATAATGAAATAATTTAAGAACCCAGGCGTTCGCTTTTCAGCCAAGTAATACCAAGGAAACGCAATCGCCATCAATAATAAGCTACCGAAGATCCAAGGCATGCGCTGCCAAATTGCTAACCATTGCTTTTCTACAATCACCCATAAACCCAGCGGCATACCCATCAATACCAAGGCAACCAAACCTTTGGCCAATAATCCCAAAGCCATCGCGATAAAAAATACATATGCCCAAGCACGTTGTTGCCAAACTACCGAACGCCAAAAAGATACCATCATCAACGTGGTACACAACAGCAGACTTGGATCGGTCATCACCGTACCTGCATCCAAATAAAAATAAAAACTTCCCGCCAAAATAACGGTAGCAATCATAGCAGTCTGGGTACCGCTACGCACACGTGCTACAGCCCAAACTACCATTAAAATTCCAATGGACAACAACAAAGCCGGCAACCGCGCGGCAAACGGACTAATGCCAAATATTGTCATGGAGATGGCC
This sequence comes from uncultured Legionella sp., assembly GCA_964494305.1. Lineage (GTDB taxonomy): Bacteria > Pseudomonadota > Gammaproteobacteria > Legionellales > Legionellaceae. The sequence goes on from CAZBSX010000270.1 coordinate 1,540, forward strand.
GATAACCAAGTGGACAACGGAGGTTTGGCCCAGAACGGGTCATGATAATGATGCATAGGAGTCACCCAGTTCTGAGTTTCAACCATAATTCGCGCGATTTCTGCGTAACGCGCTTCCGTCGAGTCATTTAAGGGCACGACCACCATAGTGACAATGCGAACCACCGTTAAAAATAGCAATACCCAGATCATGCCAGATAAAAATTTCTGCTGAAACGCTTGAGATTCATAGAGAGACTGCTTAGACATAATCACCTTTTTTCATTAATTGCACCGCATTATCCTGCAAATCTTGTAAAAATTCATCTCCCTGTAAATACTGGAACTCATGATGTCGAAAAGGATAAATGGGATCGGATTCATCCGATGTGGGATAACCTGGATGACACATAATCAGACCACCATCCTCTAAATTGCTTAAGAACTGTTTGAAATAATGGCGATAGTGCGTCGCTTGCTTAAATCGATAGACACCACCAAAACTGCTGTTGGTTGCAATATTGGCCGACGCCAATAAATGCTGCCAAGTCCTGCCACCAAGACAAGCTAGGATTTGACACTTTGGAAATCCCTGTAGACTTAACCAATCTCGCCAACCATTATAGGTTTTTCGTAAAAAACAAGGCACTGGATCGGGATCAGTATGAACATCAAATGCATCCATTCCAGTAAATCCATGCATCTTCTCATATTGTTTGCAATAAATTGCTAATAAAGCGTCACGAATTACAGGT
>CAZBSX010000271.1:0-2245 GCA_964494305.1 uncultured Legionella sp.
GTAAGCGGGACCTTACAATCGCAACAACGACAAGCGATCGAACAAGACATTCCCCACCTTTTATCTAAAGTTCAGTGGATCACGACTTGGCCAAGTGCCGCATTTGAAGGCGTGATCCTTGCCAATGAAGTATTAGATGCGATGCCGGTTCATCGGTTTTTGCAAACTGAGAAAGAGATTTTTGAGATCGGTGTTACCGCGACAGCAGACGATCAATTGTGTGAGGTGCTCCAACCTTGTCAAAATGAGCGATTGCGTCACTATATTACGAATGTGCTTGCTTTGAATCAGTTTCCTTATCAGTCTGAAGTTAATTTATTTCTGGAGCATTGGTTACAGCAATGCGCAAGAATTTTGAGTCGAGGTGTGATGTTGTTGATTGATTATGGGTTTCCGCGCGCCGAGTATTATCATCCAGATCGTGTTCAAGGCACGCTCATGTGTCATTATCGTCATCGTGCACATCCGAATCCTTTGTGTCATATTGGGGAACAGGATATTACAGCGCATGTTGATTTTACGCATGTTGCAGAATGCGCTGTCCAAGCGGGATTTCGAGTTTCTGGGTTTACGTCACAAGCCTCTTTTTTGCTGGCGAATGGTTTGTTAAGCTTAGTAAATGCAACGCAAACGGTACCCTTGATTCAACAGCAGCAAGCGGTGAAGGTTCTTACTCATCCCCATGAAATGGGGGAGTTATTCAAAGTGATGGCGTTAACCCGTACTTGGGATGAGCCGTTACGTGGTTTTCAAATCCAAGATAGAAGAGCTCGTTTATGAAGAAAAATGCTTATTTAACAACGGTAGAATTACAAAAAGAATCTATGAAGTTTTCAGCAGGTCATACGACTATTTTTTCTGCGACCGAACGTGAACCACTGCATGGTCATATGTATCAAGTTTACCTTGCTTTAACAACCTGGGTCGTAGATGGCTCAGGAATGACGTTTGATTACCGCTATTATAAAAATAAAATTCATAGTTTATGTAAACACTTGAATCAAACGTTCTTGATGCCGCAATTTTCTCCATACCTGACTTATGAAGAAGATGATGATTATTTGTATTTTACCTTTAATCATAAAAAAATTCCCTTTTTGCGAGAAGATGTGACTTTATTGCCTGTTGTGAATATTACAGTCGAAGAATTGTCACGTTGGTTTGTTGAAGAATTGATTGCCGAGCAAGAGGAATTAGAACGACATCGGATTGAACAAATTGTTATAAAAGTTTTTTCTGCACCAGGCCAGTCTGCCAATCATACTTGGCATCGCTAAATGCCGATTTATCGAGTGTCAGTCTTGTCCACGAACCGGGATTATTTTGATTATATAGGACCAGACGATGTAGCGATGGGGTCGCGCGTATGGGTACCATTTCGTCAATCCACGCAATTAGGTATTGTGGTTGATAAACAAGATGGACAAGATTCGAGACAGGGGTTAAAAACGATTTTATCTCTGTTGGATGATAAACCGTTGGTTACTCCGGATATTTTGCGGTTATGTTGTTGGATGAGTCAATACTATCAATCGCCGCTTGCATTAGTGTTACGCTTTGCTTTGCCAAAACTATATCGCCGAGGAGACACAGTTACGTCTCGTGAAGAGATCTTTTATGAATTGGCGTTATCTAAAGAGGAGGCAGAACATTTAATTCCGCCGCGCGCGCTCAAACAAAAACAATGCATTGACCTGTTGGCTCAACAGGGCTTAGTTGCGAAAGAACAGTTGACGCGCGCTGGGTTTTCTACAGCAATCTTGAATACGTTGCTTGATAAAAACATTCTGATTCAACGTAACCAAACGCGTCAACCTCAATCAGGGTCTCAGCCTTTGACTGAGCCGTTGGTTTTAAATCCAGAGCAATCTTTAGCGTACACAACGATCATTGCACAACTTAATCGTTTCCACTGTTTTTTACTCCAAGGCGTCACGGGAAGCGGTAAAACAGAAGTGTATTTTCACGTGATTGCGGATGTATTGGCTCAAGGCCGCCAAGTTTTGGTTTTGGTGCCAGAAATTGGGTTAACGCCGCAATTACGCCAACGATTTCAAGCACGGTTTTCACAGCCTTTGATGGTTATTCACTCGCAAATGTCGGATAGTGAGCGCCAGCAAGCCTGGTTATGGGCTCGTGAACAAAATATTCAATTGGTATTAGGTACACGTACGGCATTATTTACACCGATGCCAAATCTAGGCTTAATCATTATTGATGAAGAACACGACGCCTCCTTGAAACA
>CAZBSX010000272.1:0-2236 GCA_964494305.1 uncultured Legionella sp.
TGGTTCGATCCCACTCGTGCCTACCAATTCACTGTAGAGAAACACGTTCATGCCAGAAATCAGACTACCTAGTGGTCAGGTAAAATTTTTTGCCCAACCAGTGAGTGCTTACGAGGTTGCGCACGCCATTAGCCCCAGTTTGGCAAAATCTGCTCTTGCCGCCCAAGTTGATGGTCATTTGGTTGATTTAAGTCAGATACTGGATCACGATTGCGCATTGGTCATTATTACCCCAAAAGATCCAGAAAGTCTTAGCGTCATTCGGCATTCTGCCGCACATTTATTAGCGCAGGCCGTCAAATCACTTTTTCCGAAAGCACAAGTCACCATTGGCCCTGTGATTGAAGATGGGTTTTATTATGATTTTGCGTATGACCGCCCTTTCACGCCAGAGGACTTGACTCACATAGAAGAAAAAATGACTGAATTAGCGCACGCGGATTATCCTATCACGCGTCGCACTTTATCGCGCGCTGATGCTACTGCGCATTTTCTCAATTTGGGCGAAACCTACAAAGCTAAAATTATTCAAGATCTACCTGAAACTGACGTATTGTCTTTGTATCGCCAGGGCGACTTCGAAGATTTGTGCCGCGGTCCGCACGTCCCGTCCACTGGGAAATTAAAAGCGTTTAAATTAACCAAACTTGCAGGTGCTTACTGGCGGGGCGATGCCAATAATGAAATGCTCCAACGGATTTATGGCACGGCATGGGCGGATAAACCCGCATTGGCCAACTATTTGCATCGTCTAGAAGAAGCAGAAAAACGAGATCACCGTAAATTAGGCAAAACCTTGAGTTTGTTTCATTTTCAAGAGATAGCGCCCGGTATGGTGTTTTGGCATCCCAATGGTTGGACGATTTACCAAGAAATTGAGCAATATATTCGAGAAAAACTGCGTGTTGCAGATTACCACGAAGTCAAAACGCCGCAATTGGTCGATAAAATTCTTTGGGAAAAATCAGGGCATTGGGAAAATTTTCGGGAACAAATGTTTATTACCGAAACCGAAAGCCGAGAATACGCGGTTAAACCGATGAACTGTCCTTGCCATGTACAAATTTTCAATCAAGGCATGAAAAGTTATCGTGATTTGCCGTTACGATTAGCTGAGTTTGGCTCGTGCCACCGTAGTGAACCTTCTGGCTCGTTGCATGGTTTGATGCGTGTTCGCGGATTCAACCAGGATGATGCGCATATTTTCTGTACCCCCGAGCAAATTCAAGCCGAAGTATTGCAAATTTTAGACTTGATTCAAACCATTTATAAAGATTTCGGGTTTGATACCATTACCTATCGCTTGGCGCGCCGCCCCGAATTACGCGTCGGTTCTGATGAAATTTGGGATAGCGCAGAATTAGCGCTCCAAACTGCGTTAGATACCAAAGAGATCACTTGGATTGATGCTCCCGGCGAAGGGGCTTTTTATGGTCCTAAAATTGAATGCTCTCTGGCCGATTGTTTAGGTCGAATTTGGCAGTGTGGGACGATTCAAGTTGACTTTTCTACTCCGAATCGCCTTGATGCACAATACGTAGCCGAAGATGGGAATAAATATCCGCCAGTGATGATCCATCGTGCAATTTTGGGCAGTTTTGAACGCTTCATTGGTATTTTGATCGAGCATTATGCCGGGCATTTCCCCTTATGGCTCGCACCAACGCAAATTATTGTGTTGACCATTAGTGAAAAGCACAATGCGTACGCAACAACAATTCAAAGAATTCTACAAGATTCAGGGCTTCGTGCCACCATGGACTTGAGAAATGAAAAAATTGGCTTTAAAATCCGCGAGCATACCCTGCTAAACGTCCCTTATATGCTCATCATCGGTGATAAAGAAATTGAGGGTGAACAAGTGACTTGGCGGACTCGCGCCGGCGTCGATTTGGGTATGGTGACTATCGAATCAGTTTGTGATAAGATGCGTCAGGAAATTTTATCCAAAGCGATAAATAATTCAGTTTAATGGAGGAAGAGCTATTAGTGCATCAACTAAGCGTGAGAGTGATCGCGCACGAATTAATGAACAAATCAATGTGCCTGAGGTGCGTTTAATTGATGTAGATGGCAATCAAGCTGGAATAGTTTCTACACGCGAAGCATTGCGTGCAGCAGAAGAAAGTGGTTGCGATTTGGTAGAAATTTCGCCAAGCGCCAAGCCACCTGTATGTCGCATAATGGACTACGGCAAATATCTCTTTGAAGTGAGTAAAAAACAAGCTGAAGCGCG
>CAZBSX010000273.1:0-2229 GCA_964494305.1 uncultured Legionella sp.
GGAATTATTAACGCAAAATTATCCTGCGATTCATGCTGTAGGTCGCGCAGCAAGTTCTGCACCACGACTGATTCATGTAACTTGGGGGAATGAGTCGCACCCGCATGTGACTTTGGTTGGAAAGGGCGTGTGTTTTGATTCGGGTGGTCTAGATTTGAAAAATGCTTGCGGGATGCGGTTGATGAAAAAAGACATGGGAGGGGCTGCTCATGTCTTAGGGTTGGCCAAATGGCTGATGACTGAAAAACTGCCCATTTATTTGCAAGTTTTGATTCCTGCCGTTGAAAATGCCGTGAGCGCAGAAGCTTTTCGTCCCGGTGATGTTCTCATTATGCGTAATGGGCTGAGTGTGGAAATCGATAATACTGACGCAGAAGGGCGCCTAATTTTGGCCGATGCTTTGGCCAAGGCATGTGAGCATCCTCCTGAACTTCTGATTGATTTTGCGACCTTAACCGGGGCGGCGCGCGTTGCAGTAGGAACAGAAATTGCAGCGCTGTTTTCTAATAATGATACTTTGGCCGCCGACATTCAAGCGTATGGAGTTCGTTACTCTGATCCAGTATGGCCGATGCCGTTGTTTGAGGATTATCGGTGCTTATTCGCATCCAGTATTGCTGACATGATGAATTCGTCGTCTTCTCCCTATGCCGGTGCGATTATTGCGGCATTATTTTTGCAATATTTTGTTAATTCAGAAGTGGATTGGTTACATTTTGATGTTATGGCTTGGAATGTGAGCAATAAACCTGGCAAACCCGAAGGGGGAGAAGCCATGGGGTTGTTGGCCTTAGGGCATTATTTGATTGAACGGTATCGACACAAGGCGTAATGTAAGTGATTTGATGTTTAATGTAGGTTGGGCTTTGGCCCAACCTACATAGGAGCTACAGCGTATGCGTTTTCGGGACGATTCCCGCTTGACGATAGTGACGAAAATGTTCGCGACTGGTTGCCTTGGCTGTCTCATCCGTAGCTACAATTTCGATGATGCGTTGAAAGCGAGAGAAAAAGGGCGGCACAGTCAGAGCCAGATTGAGCAGAATGTCTGAAAATCCTTGAGGTTCCGTTGCATATCCAATTTGAATGGGGGGTGGTGGTTCTGGCCCTTCTCCTTGCAGATGATGTGGAATAAAACTATCCGGTTTAAATGTCCACAATAATTCATCCAAATGTTCTGCGTCTTGACGATGCGTACAATACACAAAAACTTGGTTTTTTTGACGATATGCTTTTTCAAGCAGACGGCATGCGGTCAACCAAACAGCATCAGGTTCTTCCTGCGTGAGTAGATAGAAATCAACGCGCATGGTCGGCCAAATTACGTAAAAGTTGAACCAATAAAGCCACGGGGCGACCTGTGGCGCAACGTGCCTTGCCGCTTACCCAGCCTGTGCCCGCAATATCCAAATGTGCCCAACGAAATGAATGGGCAAAACGAGCCAAAAAACTTGCAGCTGTAATGGAGCCGGCAACACGGCCTACAGGGGAGTTCAACATATCAGCAACTGGACTATTTAACATCTCTTGATAGGCAGGATCTAACGGCATGCGCCAAATTTTCTCTTGGCTTTGTTCTCCAGCAGCGGAAATTTTTTCACTCAATTCCTGATCATTGGACATAAATCCTGTCGTGATATATCCGAGGGCAATGACCATGGCGCCCGTCAAAGTCGCAATATCCACCACAAATTTGGGGTTGAATTGTTTGGCATAGGTGAGTGCATCGGCCAAGACCAAGCGTCCTTCCGCATCCGTATTCGTAATTTCAATCGTCAGCCCCGCCATACTGGTTACGACATCGCCAGGTTTGGTGGCAGACCCACTGGGCATATTTTCGGTACAAGCGAGTAGTCCGATGACATTAATGGGTAATTTCAGAGTGGCGCATGCTTTTAGCGTACCTAAAACACTTGCCGCACCTGCCATATCGTATTTCATTTCTTCCATGAATTCTGCGGGTTTTAATGAAATGCCGCCAGAATCAAAGGTGATGCCTTTTCCGATGAGGACGATGGGGGGCTCGGATCCAGCACCCATGTATTTTATTTGAATGAATTGGGGTGGCTCGGTCGAGCCTTTTGCAACAGCTAAGAAAGCGCCCATGCCTAATTCTTCAATAGCGGATTGATTCAAAATTTTTGTGGTGATGGAATCCCATTCACTATCTAGGATCTGAGCCTGTTTCGCCAAATAAGTTGGCGTACAGATATTCGCAGGTAAATTTGC
>CAZBSX010000274.1:0-2211 GCA_964494305.1 uncultured Legionella sp.
TCTTCGACATTACATCGAAAAATCCATTGGGTTCTCAAAAATCAGCCTTGATGCAGAGATGTAAGCAGCACAGCGGATTACGGGGTCGACTCACCAAACCCGCACATTTCAACCGATCTATTATGTATTAGGTGCTTCATGACCCATCTTTGGAATCAATCCATCGACATCAATGCAAAAAAAGCTCAAGATCTGATTGAGTCTCAGCACATCATGAGCATTCAATCGATTCAAGTTTTAGATGAAGGCTGGGATAATGTGGTGTATCTGATCAATGATCGTGTCATTTTTAGATTTCCTCGCAGAGCGCTTGGAGTGGTCTGCATGGAGAATGAAATTACATTGCTGCCTTATCTCGCCACTAAGGTTTCATTCCCGCTATCGGCGCCGCAATGGATCGGAAAGCCATCCGATTTATATCCTTACCCATTTGCGGGTTATCCACTCATTCCTGGCCAACCTGTCGCAGACATTGCACCATCTTTAATTGCAAATACGCAATTCGCGACGCTGCTTGCGCAATGGCTTGCTGAATTGCACGCTGTTCCCGTGAGGGCGTCGGATGCTTTATTCATTAAGGGTGATCAACGGTGGCGATATGATGTTGATCACCGCGTATCGCGTTGCCAAGAAAATCTTATGCGGTATGAGCAGCATTTTCTTGAATTGGGTTTTGCTAAAAAAATACTGCTTGATACCATCGCATTCCTGCCCAATTTAAAATTCAAAGAAGATAACAAATCATATTTACATGGAGATTTGTATAGCAGACATGTGATGGTCAATCCTGTAACGGATATGCCGTCAGGATTAATTGATTGGGGTGATACCCATATTGGTCACCCTGGTATTGATTTAGCAGTAGCCATGATTTTTACGGAGGACGCATTTCATGCATTTTTGCATGCGTATGGGGTGATAGACGATAGCGCATTCAATCTGCTGTTATTTCATTCTTTTTGCCATCATATGAGTTTTTTACCCTATGCTTGCGAGAAAAATAGGACTCATTTAATACGCTGGGCTTCTATGGTACTGGCCAGAGTTATCGAAGTGATTACCCATCGACAATAACCAACAAATCCTACTCCCGCCAGTTGACGCGGTAAGAATATGTATCCCAGCATAATTCTGCTGTCGAATTGCGCGACACAGAGGTAACTCCAGCGGGCGTGCCAGTAAAGAGGATATCATTCGCTTTTAGAGGAAAATATTGACTGATATAAACCAGTAATTCTTCTGGGGCCATCATCATCTCATTCCCTTTGGCACATTGGCGCAAGTTGCCATCAATACTGAATTGAAATTCAACGTCCAAATAATTTTCAAAGGACTCATATGGAATCCATGGCCCTAATATCGCTGCATCCATAAAGACCTTTGATGTCGTCCATGGATGACCTTGTTTTTTCAGTTGGGTTTGCTGAGTGCGTAGCGTCATGTCGAGGCCTATGGTTACGGCTGTTATGGCCTTTTTTGCCTCTTTCATGGTCATGTTAAATCCATCATGCGCGAGAAGCAGCGCAATTTCGCACTCTGGTTGCACAGCCGAGTCTGCCGGAAAATAAAGATTTAAATCTTCCCCCCAGGTGGTTGCCTGTTTTAACACGCTAAACGGCTTTAAAAAAAGCACGGGTCTTTCGGGTACGTCATCACCAAGTTCTTTGGCATGATCGAGATAATTTTTTCCTACACATACAATTTTATCAGTTGGCATTGCAGTAAAACCTCTACGGTTATTATAGGAGCACCTTCGTCATCCTATGGTATTGTCTAAGCTCAGCGACATCAAAGATGATGCTTGCGCTGTGAGTGAAAATTACAACTACTGCCTGAATCTAAACAAGGAGAGCGTTCATACTGTAAAGTAGTATGGGAAATTTTAAATTCAGTGAGTAAGAGTTTACGTAGGGTATTGGCCACTGCTTCGTATTCGTAGTGCGAGTCAATGACAATGTGCGCAGTTAAACTGATTTTATTACTGCTGATAGCCCAGACGTGTAATTCATGCATATCTAACACACCCTCAGTTTGACACATCGACTGTTGGAGTTTGTTGAAATCAATTTCTTTCGGCACGCCTTCCAGCAGGATATTGATACTCTCTTTTAACAATGCGTAAGTCCGCGGCAAAATCCATAAGCCAATCAAAACTGCAATCATTGAATCTACCATTTGCCAGCCAGTGACATAAATAATGGCTGCGGCAAG
>CAZBSX010000275.1:0-2211 GCA_964494305.1 uncultured Legionella sp.
GTTAGCAAAAGAGCTAAAAGTACCTGTTATTGCTTTATCGCAGTTAAATCGTAGCCTGGAGCAACGGCAAGACAAACGACCTTTGATGTCAGATCTCCGTGAATCCGGAGCGATTGAGCAAGATGCGGATTTGATTTGTTTTATTTATCGGGATGAAGTTTATAATGAAGACAGTCCTGATAAAGGATGTGCTGAGATTATTGTTGCGAAACAACGAAATGGTCCAATTGGCAAGGTTCGTGTTGCATTTTTAGGCAAATATACACGGTTTGAGGATTTGGCGTTTGTCGGATACCAAGGGGCGAGTGCAAGTGGGTAGACCGTCTTTTTTGTATCTTGATGCTGAGGCTTTACGCCATAATCTTGCCATTGTAAAACGTTATGCCCCGCAGCAAGCGATTATTGCCATGGTGAAGGCAAATGCCTATGGATGTGGTGTCCAGTGGGTTGCGCCACTTATAGAATCCAATGTCTTTGGTTTTGGTGTCGCCTGTTTGGAAGAAGCTATTGCAGTTCGGCAAGTATGTATGCAGGCCGAGTGTCTTCTTATGCACGGTATTTTTTCTCCTGATGAGCTCACTGTGTTGCAGGATTTGCATTTGTCCACTGTAATTCATAATTCACAACAACTTGTTTGGTTGACGACTATTCCAGTCTCCAAGTCAATTAAAGTATGGGTAAAAGTAGATACCGTTATTCATCGGTTTGGGTTTCAACCGCATGAACTTACCGACGTGCTTGCTGCATTACGTCACTGCCCCTGGATTGATGCAACTATTGGACTCATGACTCATTTGGCATGTGCCGATACGCCACTGCGTCCTGACTGCCAACAACAAATACAAACCTGGGAAAGTGTAGCCAAACAATACCCAGATATGCCACAATCGGTAGCAAATTCGGCGGCTATTATGGCTTTACCCCAAACGCATGCAAATGTGGTACGGCCTGGCTTAATGTTATATGGCGCTTCACCTTTTGCTGATCGCTTAGGCTGTGAGTTTGGATTGCAGCCTGTGATGCATTTTATCTCGGAAGTAACCACGATTCACCATTACGCTGTCGGTGAAGCGATTGGATATGGTGCTACTTGGCGATGTAGTAGACCATCAGTCATTGGCGTGATTCCTGTAGGATATGGGGATGGGTATCCACGCCATATTAAGCGGGGTGCCCAAGTTTGGGTCAAAGGAAGGGCTGTACCGATTGTTGGGAGAATATCAATGGATATGATGACGATTGATGTAACCGATTGTTCAAATGTACAGATTGGTGATCAAGTCGAACTGTGGGGAAAACATCTCCCAATTGAGACCGTTGCGCAGCAAGCTGGAACTATCGCTTATGAGCTGATGACGCAAGTTTCGCAACGAGTAGTAAGACAATATACGGATCCTTATGAATTTTCGGCATTTTAAGCGCTAAAAGCGATGGCTTAAACGCTGAAAACCCATGAGTGATACGTATACCAACCAAGGTGAAAAAATGAAGAAAACAATTGTATGTTTATCCCTTTCTTTGGCATTATCTGCTTGCGGTCCAATTAATAATGAACAGATAGGCAGTGTCACGGGTGGGGTAGTCGGTGGTTTATTAGGTAGCCAATTTGGTGGTGGTGTGGGTAAAGTCGCTGCAGCAGCCGGAGGTGCGTTATTTGGGGCTTTTCTTGGTGGTCGCATTGGTCAGTACATGGATCGTCAAGATAAATTGGAAATGCAGCATGCCTTAGAAACCGCACCAGTTGGACAAACTGTAGGCTGGAAAAACCCAGATAATGGTAATCAGTATCGAGTGAAGCCGACTAAGACCTATTATACCAATAAACAACCTTGCCGTGAGTATACGACAGAAGCTGTGATTGGTGGCAAATCAGAAAAAATTTATGGAAAAGCTTGCCGTCAAGCTGATGGGTCGTGGAAAGTTGCTGGTTAAGCGCACCGGTGCAAGTATATTTGCCGCGGCCTTTGTCTGCGGCATTCGATGTAATAAATAGTTCGTCAGATTGGACAGACATTCTGTGATGCTGGCGAACTTAAACGAAACAATAACACTAGGATGGTGGATGCATGAAGATACTCGTCACCGTAAAACGCGTGATTGATCCTTATGTTCGGATTCGGGTGAATACAGATTGTTCTGCGGTTGAGACCCGCAACGTTAAAATGGCGATGAACCCTTTTGACGAAATTGCGTTGGAAGAAGCGTTACGGT
>CAZBSX010000276.1:0-2199 GCA_964494305.1 uncultured Legionella sp.
TCGCAGCGAAAATGCGCGAGAACGTGAACGTCCGCGACGTAAACCTGCAATGGACAGTTTGTTTGTCATGAGTACGTTCTTGTCCACCGTGATTTCCTTACTGGCATTATTCATTCCCGGCTTACCCATCATGTTTGAATCAAGTTTATTGATTTTTGGGTTTCGTCATCTGGGCCTTGCGCTTAAAAAATCAAATTATGCGGCGGCCAATCTTCCTATTCGTTATCAGCATTTAAATGCACATAGAACGCAACATGTAAATCCTGATGAAGCGCGCAGTTCAAGAACGCAAGCATTACACCCGGGAGATGTGATTGCCATTGCAGCTGGGGGAATGATTCCTATCGATGGGTGGTTATTCCCGGAACAATCTGGCGATGTTACCCAATCTTATGCGATGGATGTATCACGAATTAAAGGAGCTTATCTGCCCGAGCACCTGAGTGTCGGGGATCTTGTATCGGCAGGGATGGTGACTAAAAGACCGTGCGTCATGCAGGTGGGCTTAGGCCACAGTTTGCAGTTTTTTAAAGAAAATCCTAAAAAATACTGTCCTAAAGGAGAGATATGGGTCTATCCCTCGTCATCTGGCTCGAGCATTACAGTTGAGGCTCGCACTGACCTGGAGGAGAAACGAGTTCAATTTGATTTAACAGACCAAGCGTTGACAGACAACAATGGCTATTGTCACCATGCCGCAATTTTAAATGCTTTGCGTTTGGGTACATTGCGTCACCCACAAGCTGAACGCGCCCGCCAACAATTACAGCGTGGATTGGTGCAGCATGCTGCACAGCAAGGATTAACGCAAACCAGTTCTTTTCTGGCGCGATTAGACCAAGTCCTTGAAGACGCATCCTGTCAAGCGGCGCCCATTCAAAATACCACGGAGCGAATGCTTCAATACTTTGTGCCTATTGTCTTGGGAGTTGCCATCATTTCTGGCGCGGTGATTGCTTATTTTTTTACACCATTGATTGCTGTGCAGTGCATGATTTCAATTTTAGTGTCAGCCTGTCCTTGTACCCTGGCATTTATTACGCCTCTCGTGATGGATTTTGGTCGAGCAAAAGGCAAGCAGTCGGGGATTATGTTTAATCATGCGGACGCCATTGAAAGCTTAGACAAAGTGGATGTTGTCTTGTTGGATGTGAATGGAACGGCGACCGAGGGTCGTCCTAAAGCTCAGATCATCATGCATGGTGCTGAGCCAGAGCATGACATCGCAATGGATTTGGCACGTTTGGAACAACATTGTTCCGATCATCCTATCGGTGCCGCAATTTATGCAGCAGTCAACGGAGATGTCTTGTTACGAGATACCTGGCGTTTACCACCTGAGGCCATTGAATATCACGAAGGAGGCATTCGTGCTTGGATGAATGGCAAATATTATTGGGTTGGCAATCGTCATTTGTTACAAAAATTTGGAGTGACGATGCAAGATCCTGTACCGAATACCAATTATTTGTTTGTCGAAGCAGGCGGGCAATATCAGTGTTTGGCTACGATTCCTATGTATGACCCATTGCGCACAGATACGGCATTGGCTGTGCAACACATGAAGCAACGTGGGTTAAAAGTTTATTTATTGACCGGCGCTGATCAACAGACGGCAGAAAACTATGCGCAAGATATGCTGGGTCTTGATGGTATTTATGCAAATTATTTTGACTTAGAAGGTGAGCACAGTAAAGCGCATGTTGTACGCGATTTACAAACGGACAAGGATGGGCGCAAGGGACATCGTGTCTTAATGATTGGCGATGGATCGAATGATACCACGGCGATGAAAGTGGCCTATTCGAGTATCGCGATGAAGCATGCTTTGGGCGATGAAGGCGCGCAATACCAAGCCAAAGCACAGATTTTGAATGGTAAAATGATGGCCGTGGTTGATGCACTCGATATTGCCAAACAAGCGATGTGGCGTGTTAAGTTTAATCTTTTGCTCAGCTTGATTTACAATCTTGCCGCAGTTCTGTTGACCAATATTATGGTATTGGCAATGGGGGTGGTGTTGCATCCTGGGCTATGTGCAGCATTGATGGTGATTCAGATTGGATTTGTTTTAATGAGTACGTATTATTTTAAATACCAGGTCCTTCCGAGTAAAAATTTAGGTTGTGATAACACTTCATCACCAGAATCCTTATGTCTCGCGGGCCACAGGAATTCGAATGGTTTATCGCAAACTAA
>CAZBSX010000277.1:0-2168 GCA_964494305.1 uncultured Legionella sp.
GGTTTTGCAACAAAAGATGCGCATCATGATCAAAAAAACGAGTCGATCCCTCAGGCCTTGGCCCAACGGCGACATGTTATCTTTGCGATAAATACAATAATTTTTGCTCTACTCCTGTTGAAATAGCGTACACACTCGGTTACCATCAGGTGGGATGAAGAGGAGTGCAAAATGAGTAAGAAAGATGTATTAGACATGCTGCAATCATGCGAAGCAAAATTTGTCGACTTACGATTCACAGACACCCGCGGGAAAGAGCAGCATATTACAATTAGTGCATCTTGTGTTGATGATGATTTTATTGAGCATGGCAAAATGTTTGATGGTTCTTCAATCAAAGGTTGGCAAGCAATTCATAAATCAGATTTAGCATTAATGCCTGATTTGAGCACCGCGACATTAGATCCTTTTTATCAAGACCCAACGGTGGTTATCCGTTGTAATGTGCAAGATCCACTTGCACGTAAAAATTATGATAAGTGCCCACGTTCTTTAGCGCAGCGCGCTGAAGAGCATCTTCGAGCTTCCGGGATTGCAGACGAAGCACTATTTGGCCCCGAGCCAGAATTTTTTATCTTCGATGATGTGCGCTGGCAAACACGTATGCATAGTTCATTCTACGAAATTAACTCTGAAGAAGGGTATTGGAATTCCGGTTCGACACTTGATGGTGGCAATACGGGACACCGTCCTGCGATCAAAGGCGGGTATTTTCCGGTGCCCCCAGTGGATTCTTCACAAGATATCCGTGCGAATATCAGCATGTTATTAGAAGGATATGGCATTGAGGTCGAAGCGCATCATCATGAAGTGGCTACCGCGAATCAATGTGAAGTTGCAACTCGGTATAATACATTGACGAAAAAAGCCGATGAAATGCAAATTTTGAAATACGTAGTGCATAATGTGGCACATAACCATGGCAAAACCGCTACTTTTATGCCCAAACCTTTGGTCGGTGATAATGGTAGTGGGATGCATTGTCATCAATCGTTGGTTAAAAATGGTGTGAATTTATTCTCTGGTGATGAATATGCTGGCTTATCGAAGATGGCCTTATACTATATTGGGGGGATTATTCATCACGCGCGGGCATTGAACGTGTTTACTAATCCAGGGGTCAATAGCTATAAACGCCTGGTACCGGGATTTGAGGCGCCAGTGTTATTAGCTTATTCTGCGCGTAACCGATCAGCGGCAATTCGGATTCCTTATGTTGGTAATCCGAAAGGCAGACGCATTGAAGTGCGCTTCCCGGATCCGCTGGCGAATCCGTATCTTGCGTTTTCAGCGATGCTGCTTGCTGGTTTAGATGGGATTGAAAAACAAATTCATCCTGGCGATGCTATTGATGAAGATTTATACGAATTGCCGCAGGATATTTTGAAAGGCATTCCAACGATTGCAGGGTCGTTAGAGGAAGCAATTCACTATTTGGAACAAGATCATGAGTTTCTTTTGGCAGGTGGCGTATTCTCACAAGATTTTCTCCAGAGCTGTATTGAGCTGCGTTATGAAGATATTAATAAGTTAAAGCATTTGGTTCACCCCTTTGAATTTGAAATGTATTATTCTGATTAAAACAGTACCTGTCTGGTCTCGACTTTGGCCATTTTCTTCGAATCCCCGCGGTCAATGCCGCGGGGATTCGAACTTTTGAAAATGGCCAAAGTCGAGTTCGGTAAAACATTAAGGTTAGATACGCATGATTGAAAGTGATCGGTTGGTGAGTTTACAAGGACATGCTACCGAAGAAGTGTTTGATCGCGCTATTCGTCCGCTGAGTTTGCAAGAATACATTGGTCAGGATGATGTATGCCAGCAAATGAGAATTTTTATCGACGCAGCCTGTAAACGCCAAGAACCCCTTGATCACGTCCTGATTTTTGGTCCACCCGGCTTGGGAAAGACCACGCTTGCTCATATTGTAGCGCATGAAATGGGCGTTAATTTACGCCAAACATCCGGCCCAGTTCTGGAACGTGCGGGTGACATCGCTGCTATTTTGACAAACCTGCAAGAAAACGATGTTTTGTTTATTGATGAAATTCACCGTTTAAGCCCAGTGATTGAGGAAATTCTCTATCCTGCCATGGAAGACTATAAGCTCGATATTCTCATTGGTGAGGGTCCAGCAGCACGTTCGATTAAGCTAGAATTACCGCCAT
>CAZBSX010000278.1:0-2168 GCA_964494305.1 uncultured Legionella sp.
TGCCTCTGCCTACTACTACTTCTATCCCTCTTAATCGTCTGCATGATTGCCCCCGGCACATACATTGTTGACTGCATCATAATGCAGAGGCTCGCAAATCGCACCTTGCAACACAGCCGCCCCGCTCATCGCAACTTCTTACAACGCATGACCCACCACCCTCATCCGCGCACATACACGGCGGTGGCAAACCCGGAGGCACACACGTCGATAGACGACTACGTGCAGCGCTGGAGCGGACACTTCCGAACGGCCCCGGACCTCTTCGAGCTGCAACGCGGCCTGAACAATTGCTTCGGCTACGACATGGTCCCGCCCGTGCCCGTGCTCCGCGAGGCCATCCGCGCGGCCCGCCGGCTGAACGACTTTGCCACGGCCGTGCGCGTGTTTGGGGCCCTGCGCATGCGCACCGAGAACGACGCACAGTACACGGCGTACCTGGACGCGCTGAAGGGCGACATGGAGGAGCTGGGCGTGTGCACGCCCGAGGCCCTGGGGCGAGCCGACTAATAAACAAGCGTGCATCTGTGTTTGAACCATGGTACACGCACAGGCTTTATTCTTCGGGCGGGGCAATGTCGAAGGCACGCTGGGGGGGCGGCAACTGGCCGAGCAGGGCGGCAACCCGTGCCTGCTGGATGGCGCGCGACGACGGCCCGGGTGTCTCGCGTGTCTTGAAGATGCTCATGGGGGTGGTGGTGGTGGATGTCGATGTCGATGCCAATGTCAATGTCGATCGCCCCGTGTAGAAGGTGGCCGGGGTGTCGCCTGCGAGCACGGGCTCGTCCCCCTTGCGGGCACGACGCGCGTCCTCGACGGTGGCCTCGGTGATCCGGGCCGCGGGCAGGTGGAACGTGACCTGCAGCCCGCGCTTCTGCGCAAGCTGCTCCTCCATGCGACGTCGCAGGTGCAGGGGGAGGTCCCCGGCGGCGAGCCTCGCATTGTCCCTGGCGGCGTCCTGTCGGCGCGCAAGCACCTCCTGTGCGTCGCGCGACAGCTGTCGGGTCGCAGGACGCACCCTGGCGCGGGCCGCGTCGTGCTCCCCTTGCAGCTCGTCGCGGACATCGTGGAACCCCGGCACGGGCCGCTTCTCGAAGGGCACCTCGATGTTGTAGTTCATGGCGCCCTTGACCCCGAAGCGCCGCATGCCGCCGCGCCACGCGCCGCCGATGCCCGCGGCCTTGAGCTCGCGCCGCTTCTGCAGCGAGGCCAGGCGCCGCGCGTCCTCGAGCATCTTCTCGCGCGCCTTGCGCTTGGCCTTCTTGCCCTGGGTGTTGGCGAGGCGCGCGCGCGCCACGCAGAGCATAACCTTAACGTCCTCCACAATGTCGAAGGGGGCGGGGCGTGCGGCGCGCGGCGCCGGGGCAACGGCCGCCACGCCCGCGCGCAGGCGCTTCGCCTCCGCCGCGCCCGTCCCGTCCGTGCAGGCCGCGTCCAGGAGCCGCTCGTAGCGCTCGATGCATTGCGCAGCCGTGCGCCCCACGAGCGGCGCGATCGTCCTCCATTGCGTGGGCATCAGCTTCGCCAGGTGCAGGAGCTTCTCGTCCTCCTCCACCGTCCACGCCACCTTCTTGATGGACGGGTCCAGCCACTCGCACCAGCGCGCCTTGCACTGCTTCGGTGTCTTGCGCACCAGCAGCGACGAGATGCGCGCCCACTGGTTCTGTCCGTACTTCATCACTGCCACCTTGAGAATTTCGTCCTCCACGTTCGTCCACACTCCACCTCTTATGTTCACCCTCATCTTGCGAGCCCCGGCGAATGGTCCCACGAGTGCCGAGCTATTTAGGGCTAAGTGCTAAGTGCTAAGTGCTAAGTGCTAGATGCTAGATGCTAGGTGCTCCTTGTCCCTCTCCCCAAATTGGAGCTTACTAAAAATAGCCGTTTCATGCGGTCCATCGTGATTGGCCGGAAACTCCAAACACCAGTTTCAGACCACCCCCCGATGATAAGCCAGCCATTCGTTTTCATTCGCCATTTCATTAACGCCTTACACACCCTTATACACCCTTACACACCCTTACACACCCTTACACACCCGTATAATCCGTTCCTCCATGCAGCATCGAAAGTGGCACAATTGCCTTCTTCCGCTCCTCGCGGTGGGCTCTGTCGCCGGTGCCCCCGAGTCCTTCATGAATGCCGTTGCAAGCATCGAAAATCAAATG
>CAZBSX010000279.1:0-2165 GCA_964494305.1 uncultured Legionella sp.
GACAATATGTGTTGTACGCATCCTGCCAATAAGGCTGGGAAAAAAATGCAAGAACAATAAATTGCACTTTCAGCCGACCATAATACGGCCATTACCCAACACATACTGCCATAGCTCACAAAAGCTTTGAAAGAGAATCGTTCGGATTTCCAGTATTGGTACAATAAGAAGATAAAGACGTAGCACCAGAAAAAACGCATGACGGAGGACGACGGAAAAGGTGCCGGGCCTTCCAAAACAGGGTCAGCAAAGTGTAATGCACTGATGACGATCAGCAAAGAGAGGCCAGCTCGTACAACACTTTTAGTATGATTTGCGATATGGAACATGATCATAGCTACTATGACCAATAAAGTACTCTCCAGTAAATAGATCGCTTGCCAAGCACTTTTTGTGGGGAGAATAGATGCAATTAAAATATTTAAGAATCCATATTGCGATGGCGTATCCCACAATAACCAACCGTGGCTACGGATGGTTGCAGTTGGTCCTACGAAATAAGCCCAATGGAAGGCTGAGCCTTCAATCAAAAAAAGAGAGTCACTTCGAAATCCCAAAATAAAAAACAATGTAATAGCAAGTACGTACAGTGATATGTTACTCATTCGAGAATAGGATGCTGTTCTTAAATTAGCTTGTTCTGGCTCAAATACGTAATATTTTGCAACACCAAAACAAATAATGCTGGCAATGATGGTGGTAAATTCATGGTGCTCAAATCTTGAGCAGTATGCGCCCCAATTAGGTAGTTGAAATAGAGCGCACCATGCTGTCAGCGCGATGATACCGCTGCTGAGTAACATGGGAAAGCGATCTTGTCGATCTAGAGTAAGTCCTTGTGTATTGTAGAGTGTTTTAGAGATGAGGAGTGTAGTACACCATGTAAACCCAATGCTCCAAAACATAGCTTCTCTGGGTATAGTGTGCCACAACGTGCCATTTGCTTTCGCAATCACAAATAAGAGCATGCTGATTCCGATACCACAATATAGCCGAGCACTGAGCTGAGTCGGTAGGTGTCCCCAAACTGCACGACACGCGCGCTGATACGTGTAGAAAATTACTGGAATCGTTAAGCCGATTAGAAAAAATGGCATCCATTCTTTCAACGAGTCTGTTTTGAATGGTAAATAATGGCTTGCTATTGCAATAAGAATCACACCTACGGCAGCAAATAATTGTTTGAAGTAATCCGGACATGGTGTTACTGAGTTTTTCTTCATAGTATCTATTATCCTGCGGTATGGGGAATGCTGTTTGAGGTGGGTTTTTGATAAGCCCAAACATATAAAATTACGCCATCACTTACAGGTATACTGGCTTTTAAATGATAGTGTTTATTATGTTTGGTTAAGTCTGTAATCGTCGCAATAATCTCTCGTTGTCCGGAGCGTTGTCCACCTCGAAATAAACGTTCATGAGTTGACCAGACAATTTCAGGCAACGCAAGATAAATAATGACTTTGGGTAAGTCTGCTTTGATTCTTTTGGCTTCTAGGCGTGCCAAATTATCAGGTAAAAAATCCGGCCAATGCACGACAGCTTTGATATTCTTTAAACGATTTTCTATGAGGTAAAACAAGGGGATATTGGGAAAAGTCAAAATGGCATCTTGTTCTGTAGTGGCATCTTGAACGATTTTGTCCACCGTTTCTAGGAGGGTCAATGTGGCTGCAGGCAAATAAAACCCTTGCAATCGTGGTAAATGGGTCGTGTGTGTTGCTGAAGATATTTCTGATGTTTTGATATACCACCATGCGTAAGGTTCTGTATATTTTCTTTGAGCGTAAAATATCATCAAACATAGCGAGAACCCCAGAAAAACAACCCTACCGAGATGGAAAAAATTTTTTGCAGAGGAGACATGACACAAAAACAATGCAAAACCCATGAAAGCGCCTGCTTCTGTGATGCCAGCGGACGTGCCACAACCAAAAATATATCCGAGGGCAAGCATTGCTAACATGACCTCAGGGGATTGGCGTTTTGGGGAAAAACAATATTTTAATACTAATAAGAATGCAATCGCTGAAGACAAAACGATGGCATTATCGATGACCATCTGAGCCGTGTCTCGTGTCTTTTGCACGATCATAGGTGACCATAAAGGCAATAATAAGGCTAATCCGAACAGCACAAAAACACTCAAATACGGCCAATCTTTT
>CAZBSX010000280.1:0-2157 GCA_964494305.1 uncultured Legionella sp.
AATGTTCCGGCTTTGATGGCTTCAATGGTTTGTGCAGAAATGGTCTGTTCCGCTGGTAAGCCCATGCGATGAGCCAAATCTTGCCAGGTGGGTTCTAATTCAGTGGCAGACAAAGCATCACAAACCATCCGTTTGTAACCATGAGCCCCGGAGCTTCGGCCCGCTGCATTGATCCCACCGAATCCAACAATCACCGGTAATTTGATCATTTTGATCCGCATAATACGTGTAAGTTGCTGAATCCTAGACGACAAACTCAGATCTGTCAACAGACGCTAAGAACGCAAGAATGGGGTCGATTTGAGTCGGAATAATTTTTGCTTGTTGAATATCCATCATCGACTTTTTCCAAACTCGTGCGTTGGGTAACCCATGCGCCAGATTCAGTAACGGTTTGAGTAAGACAGTCAGTGGTGTCGATTTATTGAGAATGGATTGTAAATACAAGAAATATTCGCTGGCGATTTGATATCGAGATTTGAGAGGAGATTCTGGATAAAGTGCGTGATGAATTTGCGCGATCGCATAAGGATTATCACAAGCAAGACGGCCTAACATGACACCATCCACATGCTGTAAATGGGCCAAAACATCCGTTAGATGTGTAATATTACCATTGATGATTACGGGTACATGCGGTAATTCTGTTTTGATCCGATAGACATAGTCATAGCGAACCGGCGGAATCGTTCGATTTTGCTTTGGGCTCAAACCATTGAGCCATGCTTTGCGAGCATGAATAATTAATTTGTCACAACCGGCATTGACCAAACAATGAATAAAATCAGCAAAAAACTCATAATCGTCTTGGTGGTCAATCCCGATCCGAGTTTTAGCCGTGATGGGAAGTTGAATATGGTGTTTCAATTGGGCAATGATCTCAGCAACTTGAGCAGGTTGACTCATCAAACACGCGCCAAATTGCCCTGAAAGAACGCGGTCGCTGGGACAGCCCAAATTAAGATTAATCTCAGTGTATCCCAAATCTTGAGCTTGCCGCGCAGCTTTGATGAGTGTTTCAGGATTGGCGCCGCCTAATTGTAGAGCCAAAGGAGTTTCAATCGCGGAAAAATATAAGCACCGTTGCGGATGATGGCTAATTGCAGGAGGTGTTTGCATTTCAGTATATAAGAGGGCATGAGGTGCCATGAGGCGCATCAGAACGCGAAAATGGGTATTGCTCCAGTCAATCATGGGCGCAATAGATAATAGTGATGGTGCACAAGTCATACGAGTATTCAGATAAATCACTGGCGTGGTATTATACCTTAATGTTGGAGGATGGTAAAATGATTGACAATTTGCTTTATTTGCCGCAAAACGCTATTGAAATAGTCAGGTCCTACCTGTTAGGTCTGCAAAAAAAGATTTGCGACGATTTGGAAACCGTGGATGGCAGAGGGAACTTTCTTCATGATCCCTGGACGCGCTCAGCAGGAGGTGGCGGTGTAACGTGCATTTTGAACCAAGGTGCTATTTTTGAAAAAGCGGGAGTGAATTTTTCTCATGTCCATGGGGAATCACTACCGCCTTCAGCCACTGCTGCCCGGCCTGAATTAGCAAATTGCCAGTTTTCGGCCTTAGGTCTCTCTGTGGTGATTCATCCGTACAACCCTTTTGTGCCGACCATGCACGCTAATATTCGATTTTTTGTAGCAGAAAAGCCTGATGGACAATCTATTTGGTGGTTTGGCGGTGGTTTCGATTTGACCCCGTATTATGGATTTATTGAGGATTGCCAACATTGGCACCATAACGCTAAAATGGCGTGTGATCCATTTGGTACAGATTTATATCCGAGATTCAAAACCTGGTGTGATCAGTATTTTTTCATCAAACATCGACAAGAAGCTCGCGGTGTGGGCGGCATATTTTTTGACGATTTTTGTGAAAACGACTTCGAACATAGTTTTGCCTTTTTACAAAGTGTTGGTGAGCACATCATGTTAGGCTATCTTCCAATTGTGAACAAACGTCATCATTTGCCCTATACAGAACAACAAAAAGAATTCCAGCGCTATCGTCGCGGTCGTTATGTGGAGTTCAATCTGGTGTATGACCGGGGCACCCTGTTCGGGTTGCAGACCGGCGGACGTACCGAGTCGATCCTGATGTCGATGCCACCGCTGGCACGTTGGGAGTATGACTGGCAGCCAC
>CAZBSX010000281.1:0-2153 GCA_964494305.1 uncultured Legionella sp.
ACAATGCCAGCTCCTTAGTGCTCTCTCCACAACAAACCATGCGCATGCTCACGCAACGGTATGGAGAATCAACGCTTAACGCTTATTGGAAAAAAAATGAATCGATTGCAGCGCAGCAAGCGGTAAATGATGCACAAGCCTGCCAAGGTCAAGAGCGCATTATTTATACATTTGGTCAAGCAATGATGGATGCCAGTGCAGTGTCCTTGACTCAACAGAGCATTCGTTTGTCTGAATTTGAACAAGCCATCGATTTACCCCAGAGCAATCCTTATTCCGCTTATAATTAGATGGCATTTTACTGTGTTTTTTAGTACATTAGACTTTTTTAAATAAAATGAAGACTTATGCTTACTACCATCATTAAAAAACTCTTTGGCAGTCGTAACGATCGAACGTTGCAGCGTTTAGGGAAAATTGTTGATCAAATCAATGCATTAGAACCTGAAATGCAAGCGCTCAGTGATACTGCTTTGGCGGGTAAAACCGACGAATTTAAAGCCCGCCTCAGTCAAGGAGAAACTCTGGATGATCTCTTACCTGAAGCGTTTGCTGTAGTCCGTGAAGTATCGCAACGTACCTTAGGGTTACGCCATTTTGATGTCCAATTGATTGGCGGCATGGTCTTACATGAAGGGAAAATTGCAGAGCAACGAACCGGCGAAGGTAAAACCTTAGTCGCGACCTTACCCTCTTATTTAAATGCGCTCACGGGACATGGCGTCCATGTGGTCACAGTCAATGATTACTTGGCCAAACGGGACAGCCAATGGAAACGTCCGATATTTGAATTTTTGGGCTTAACCGTAGGCGTCATCTATCCAGACATGGCCTTTGCAGATAAGAAAACCGCCTATCGGTGTGATATTGTATACGGAACGAATAATGAATTTGGTTTTGATTATTTGCGCGATAATATGGCGTTTAGCCCAGAAGAAAAAGTTCAACACACCTTAAATTTCGCAGTCATCGATGAAGTAGATTCTATCTTGATTGATGAAGCGCGCACGCCATTGATCATTTCTGGTGCCGCAGAAGATAGCTCGGCTTTATATAAGAAAATTAACACCCTCATTCCTAAACTGATTCTGCAAACTGAAGAAGGCGACCAAGGTCACTACACCATTGACGAAAAGCAAAAACAAGCCTATTTAACCGAAGCAGGTCATCAATTTGTCGAGGAATTACTCATTGAAAATGAATTGCTGGGTCAGGGAGAGAGTCTCTACCACGCTAGTAATATCCTACTGATGCATCATATCAACGCCGCCTTGCGCGCGCATACGCTGTATCATCGCGATATCGAGTATATCGTTCAAAATAATCAAGTAGTCATTGTCGATGAACATACCGGACGTACTATGCCGGGTCGACGCTGGTCGGATGGCTTACACCAAGCCGTAGAAGCCAAAGAAGGCGTGTCGATTCAAAATGAAAATCAAACCTTAGCCTCCATCACCTTCCAAAACTTCTTTCGCTTGTATCAAAAATTATCCGGTATGACCGGAACTGCCGATACAGAAGCCTATGAATTTCAACAAATTTATAATCTTGAAGTTGTCGTGATACCGACTAATCGTCCCATGTTGCGTGATGATCAATCTGATCTGGTTTACTTAACGCAAACCGATAAATATCAAGCCGTGATTGAAGATGTGCGCGACTGTGTTGCGAGACAACAACCCGTGCTCGTGGGAACCGCTTCTATCGAATCCTCTGAACTCCTCAGTCGCATGCTCACCAAAGAGAAAATCAAACACCAAGTGCTCAATGCCAAATTTCACGAAAAAGAAGCGCAAATTATTGCTGAGGCAGGTCGCCCTGCTGCTGTAACGATTGCGACGAATATGGCTGGTCGCGGTACTGATATCGTGTTAGGTGGCAGTTTAAAAGCAGATTTAGCAAAACTCCCTGAAGACGCCAGTGCAGAACAGATCTCAGTCATCAAAACAGAATGGCAAAAGCGGCATGACGCCGTCATTAAAGCCGGTGGTTTACGCATTATCGGCTCTGAGCGCCATGAGTCTCGACGCATCGACAATCAATTACGCGGTCGCTCTGGACGCCAAGGCGATCCGGGTAGTAAAAACTTGTATTTGTCGTTAGATGATAATTTGATGCGTATTTTTGCTTACGAACCCGTAGCAGGCATC
>CAZBSX010000282.1:0-2143 GCA_964494305.1 uncultured Legionella sp.
AAATACCGCTTTTTCATAAGCAATATTCTGTGCTTTGGCTTCCTTTTCTGTCAAACCTGTCCATGCGATTTCTGGATCAGTGTACGCGACACTTGCAATACATTTGGGATCAAAATAATGCTTCTTACCTGCAATCACTTCAGCCGCCACCTTGCCTTCTGGAATTGCTTTATGAGCCAACATAGGTTGACCTACCACATCTCCAATCGCAAAAATGTGACTGACATTCGTTCTCATCTGCTTATCAACTGCAATAAACCCGCGATCATTCACTGTAATGCCTGCTTTTTCGGCTGCGATCCGATCGCCATTCGGTTTGCGGCCTACGGCAACTAAAACTTGTTGGAATAATAATGGTTTATCAGCGGCATGTTCACCTTCCATCCCAACATAAATACCATCTCGCTTGGCTTCCACCGAAGTAACTTTGGTTTTTAATTTGAAGCTAATACCATGTTTCGCCATTCGCTTTTGTAGCGCAGAAACCAAATCCGCATCTGCACCAGGGATCAATTGATCCATAAACTCAACCACAGTAACGTCAACCCCAAGTCCTGCATACACAGTTGCCATTTCTAAACCAATAATCCCACCACCAAGGACTAATAAATTTCCTTTGATATCGGTAAGCTCTAAAGCCCCTGTCGAAGAGAAGATACGATCATCTTCAGGAATAAACGGCAATGACACAGATCGACTTCCTACAGCAATAATTGCGTGCTCAAAATCAATGACCGTTTTATCCCCTGAAGGAGTTTCTACTGTAATTTGATGGGTTCCGGAAAATTCAGCTGCACCTACAACCACATTCACTTTGCGTTGCTTGGCCAAAGCACTCAAACCACCCGTTAACCGCTTCACAACATTTTCTTTCCAAGCCACAATTTTTTTACTATCTACCTCAGGTTGCTCAAAAGCAATACCCTGTGCCGATAAGTCTTTTACATCATCCAAAACTTTGGCGACATGCAGTAATGCTTTAGAAGGAATACATCCAACATTTAAACAAACACCACCCAAAGATTCATACTCATTCACCAAGATCACATCAAGACCCAAATCAGCCGCACGAAATGCTGCCGTATATCCCCCAGGACCAGCACCGAGTACCACTAAATTTGTTTTCATTTTATTTGCCATACTCATCAACTCCACAACAATACAATAATTACCATCATTTATAATAAAATACGTCGAATATCACTCAAACCGTCACTCAGATAACGCGTAAACCGCGCTGCTTCCGCTCCATCAATCACCCGATGATCGTAGGACAATGATAAGGGTAAAATCAAACGTGGAACAAATTGCCCATTTTGATAGATAGGTTGCATCGATGCACGAGATAACCCAAGAATTGCCACTTCAGGGGGATTGACGATGGGTGTAAATGCTGTCCCACCAATGCCACCCAAACTAGAAATTGTAAAACAGCCGCCACTCATTTCAGCGGGCGATAACCCTTTATCCCGTGCTTTCGAACTCAATTGCCCCAAATCTTGTGCAATTTGTGCGACGGATTTTTGATGCACGTCTTTGATCACCGGCACCACCAAACCATTGGGTGTTTCTGCAGCAATACCAATATTGCAGTATTGCTTATAAATGAGTTGTTCGCCCGTAGCATCGAGAGAACTATTAAATTGTGGAAATTTGTTCAAAGCTTGACTTACCACTTTACACACAAACGCCACAATCGTTAATTTATAACCCTCAGCGTCAGCACGTGGCGCTTCTGCCTTACGAAATGCTTCCAAATCGGTGATATCTGCATGATCGAATTGGGTCACTTGTGGAATGGTAATCCAAGCTTGATGCACATTGATCCCAGTCAGGCGTTTGATTTTAGATAAGGGCTTGGTTTCAATGGAACCAAATTTTGTAAAATCAATCGTTTTTGCTTGCGGTAATGCAAAACCAACGCTCGAAGCAGGACGTGATAATTGCTGTTTCACATACGCTTCTACGTCGGTTTTCGTAATTCTGTCTTTTCGACCACTGCCTCGAACCTCGGCTAAATTCACACCTAATGTGCGTGCCAAACGCCTTACGGCGGGACCGGCTGAAGCATCCGCATTGTTATGGATCCGAGATTCCGCAAAATCGGAGGTTTTGACTGGCTCAGCGTGTTTTTTTTCTGACT
>CAZBSX010000283.1:0-2141 GCA_964494305.1 uncultured Legionella sp.
GGCGCACACTCGGCCCCGCATCAATAATTTGAAATAAGTCATGATAAAACACTAAGCAGGGCAAAAAATGTGCCAATTCTGAGCTGCGTTGACAGGGCTGCTGATTCAATCGGACAAGGGTTGCACCGTCCAAATGCTTTTGAATGCTGATGGTATCTTGCATTTGCGTTTTAGAAAACACCGTAAGCGCCGATTGCTCGCGCTGGATCAAAGGCGCAGTCTCTCGAGTGCGAAATGAATACCCGCTCCCCAGCAAGTAAATGGCCTCCAAAATGGAGGTTTTTCCACTACCATTGGGGCCATAAATAAAATTAAAGCGTGGGTGCGGCATCAAACTAAGTGTATTAATATTACGAACATGATGAATATTAATTTGAGTCAGCATTAGAGCTTCATAGGCATAATGATATATTGATAATTTTCATCGCCAAGCGCTTGCACCAAAATGCTGCTATCTGCATCTCCAAAGGACAAACGCAGCATGCCTTCATTGAAATAATTCAACACATCTAATAAATAGGTGGCATTCAACCCGATGGTTAACGGCTCCCCTTTGGTTTCTGCAACCAGGGTTTCAACCCCTTCTTCTTGCTCTTTATTCGATGCAGCCAGAGTCAACGACTGGTGCTCAATTCGCAAGACAACTGCACGCAATTTTTCATTCGCCAAAATTACAATTCGAGACAGGGCACGTTTTAAGTGGTCACGGTCAATCAGAACGACGCGATCGTAATCTTTAGGAATAGCACGCGTATACGGAGGAAAACGCGCTTCAATCAATTTGGATGAAAATCGAAATTGGCTGGTCATCAAGCTGACATGATTTTTACTCGCAGAAATCACCACGCGTTCATCGGTGATGGTCGCTAATAACCGCATCATTTCCTGCACACCTTTCTTGGGGATAAGTAGGCGGTGATGCTGATTCAATACATCATCTTCCAAACGGCAAACCGCCATTCGATGACCGTCTGCTGTTACAGCCGTAATCGATTTGGTATCAATTTCTAAAAACAACCCATTCAAATACACACGAACGTCTTGTTGCGCCATCGCGAACGATGTGGCCTGTAATAAACGCATCAATGCGGAAGCTTGGAGAGAAAACTCAACTTCACTGACTTCGTCTTCTGTAATGGGGTAATCCACCGCAGGTAATGTGGTTAACTTAAATTGGCTACGCTCTGTTTTAATCGTTAAGCTGGTTCCGCTATAACGTAACGTCGGAACCGACTCTTCATCTAGAGAGCGAAAAATATCGATTATTTTTTTCGCGGGCACAGTCACCGCGCCGGTCATATCCGAAGTACAAGGCACCACCGCTGTAATTTGAATTTCCAAATCTGTTGCAGTCAAGCTAAATTGGTGCGCAGAGAGTTGGATTAATATATTCGATAAAATGGGCAACGATTGTTTTTTATCCACTGCACCAGCAACCATCAATAAAGGGGTTAGGATTTGTTGTTTGCTGATTGTTAATTCAAACACGATGGAACCTCCACTACAACTAAAATATCTCAGACTATCAGAGATTATATCTCATCTCGTCGCAGAGCAAAATCAAAATGTCTTCGTTCCGCGCTTTATGCAGAATCCAATTTAGCTCTCGATATTGCTACTCACCGATACTTACCTGATAATGTGCGCTTTCTATCGGCGCAGCCATCTATGACGCACTCAGCTCGTCTCATCATATGCATGCTGTTTTGTACCCTCAACACCCTAGCGTGGAGCGAAGAAAGCTTCGACAAATTTTGGGGGCTCGTTTCCTATAGCGGTCGTTATCATGATTTTTCTTATATGATTGAACCGCAGCTTCGACTGGTCACCCAAAACAATGGATACGAACAATTCTTGCTCAATGCCGGAGCAGGGATAGATGTAACGCCTCATATGCAAGTCTGGTTAGGACAAACGTTTACCAATTTTTTCTGACAGATAGTACCATTGAGGAGACAAACAACGTACGTACTTTATAGTGTCCGCTTCATACTCATCTCTTAAATAGCAAACGGCTGTGTTTTGGCTAAAAATTACCGTTGTTAGTAACCCTGGCTTGTCATGCATAGGCAATTGTCTTCTCTGTGCCAGTTTTAGTAGGTAGGCTGCAAGACTTTCTATGTTGCTAACTTCTCTGTCAA
>CAZBSX010000284.1:0-2132 GCA_964494305.1 uncultured Legionella sp.
GGACGTTGAAATAATAAGCTTTTTTGATTCGAATAAGTCAGAGCACGCTGGCCTTTAATAACGGCATCATAAAACAAGTCAAACAGAACACTATCTACACTTAGATTGAGTGGGCATGTAATCGTTTGCATGGTTAATAGCGGATCGCAGGTTTGGAATACAAAGGGCTCATCAGGGCTAGTATGTGCGAGCAATTGTTGATAAATACTCTGCCCTGTTTTGACCATTTGTACGACTTCTGCTAGCGAACAACTATCTAATCGATTAGGATTTAAGAGTAGAGTCAAAGGTAAGTGATAGTCATATAACAACTTATTTAATAAGATGTAACAAGTTCTAATGTTTCCATCATAAAATGGATGAAGTTGGTTAATGAGTTGTACATGTTTAACGATAGTTGTTATTTTTTCACTGTCGGTACGCATGTGTACGATCTGTTGATTAAAACTATTGATAATCCTTTGCATTTTATGATCGATTATTTTTGCGTTAGAGTCAGGCTTATCTTGTGGTTGCATTGCCAATATGCCCACTACGAGTTTATAACATCTCTGTTGACTGGCCGAGAGAATAAACGACTTATGTTGATTTAAATCTAAATCCTCTACGGAGCTCTTTGCCATATTTACAAATTTTGTTTTGCCATTCATGTTAGCTAAGCAGGCTGTATCTTGGGTAGAGTCGCTTGATTAGAAATCAATCGAATGGATGGCGTTATCTTCCATTAACCAAGCGTTAACAAACTCTAATAAACCAGCCTGAGTTCCACTGTATTGGTCATTTCGACCATTCTTATTTTGGTATATATAAATGGGATAAGAGCCAACTTTATCCCTGTATTGACCAGCAGGGATGTTACTTAAATGGGATAACGACACCTTATTAATTTTTTTAATCAAATCATGATCCAACACTTTCTGCGTACTCGATTGAAAAGCGTGTATATAGGCTTGCATCATACTGATATCACAACCAGGTTCGTGCGATAAATACTCCGCGTAACTTATTTTCGAAATAGCGACAAGATCCATAATACATAGGTAAGAAAAAGGAGGTAGCATAAGGTTTATTCTCGCAATGCAATTAAAGTGTATTGAGCCGTATTTATAGTAACAATTTTGGGGGTTTGAGGTCCAAAAAATTATCGTATTTATCTTTGTATCCATTCTGTAATGTATTCCATTTTATGCGATTAGATTTAATCCTAGAATTCTGAGTAGAAACCTTATAAACAAAAGGTAAATTGGTTTGGTTTATAAAATAAATCAATAGATAATTTTTTTGATTAGAATGTACGTGCTTCGTTTGTAGTCAAAAATCAGACGGTTAATTCGCATTTGCCCCCTTTAGGTGGATCAACCCAAAATACGAATCCGTTGTTACTTCGCAAACATGGTTTTCAACGTTGCCAAATGCGATTGGGCCAAGGCTTTGGATTTGGTTTCGTCGCGATGATTTTTTCCATGCCATTCTAGATGTGCTTCTGGGAGCTCTTCCAAAAATCGACTAGGAGATGAGACCTGATTTTCGCCGCCACTGCGGCGCTGGCGCGCCATGCTTAGCGTCAAGACTTGTTTGGCGCGTGTGATGCCTACATACGCGAGACGGCGTTCTTCTTCAATTTGATCCATTTCAATACTGACGCGATGTGGAAGAATACCTTCTTCCATGCCCACCAAATAAACGCAGGGGAATTCTAACCCTTTTGCGGTATGCAAGGTCATCAATTGAACGCCGTCTGCAGCGCTGTCTTCATTGTTTTCGAGTCGATCAATCAATAAGAGGGTGGATAATGCATCTGCGAGCGTAGAGCCTGGGTTTTTTTGGACCAAAGAACCGATCCAATCTAATAATTGCCAAACATTGTCCATACGTTTTTGCGCTTGCTGAGGCTGATCACTCTGAGTATAGACATGCGCTTCATAAGCAAATGTGTCTAGCATTTCGCGTAATATCACGGGGATCGCAGTCGTATCCAAGTGTAAGCGTTGCTGGTACTGTAAAAGGGTTTGTTTGAATTGTAGTAAAATAGTGCGTGGTTTTTCGGCCATCCGTTCAGTCAAGGCCAAATGATCTGCGCACTGCAATAATGATTGACCGCGTGATTTTGCATAATCGCCCAAACAGGTCAA
>CAZBSX010000285.1:0-2102 GCA_964494305.1 uncultured Legionella sp.
TCACGAAACATGGATTGACTTACTCAATGATCAGGACGATATTTGGCCAAGTTTATCAACATTCTCTTTAGATGACTTAGAGGGAATGGCTGAAAGCAATCTAGATCACGCATTAAATGAAAGGGGATATAGCCTTCACACCCTGAGAGATTTATTCAATGACGATGAGGAAACTTTTTCCTATGCAACTTGCGATGATTTGGGGGGGTTGGTTTACGAACTTGCTCCATCTATTCCTGACAAATTATTTCAATACATAGCGGAAACTGGAGAGGATATCGATTGGGACGATATCGTCGACAATTTGGATGGTACAGAAAAATGCACGCTTGAAATGCATTTGGAGTCTCATTTTGGACGCGTACCCGACAGCGATGGAGAGTCTGAATGCTCTACATTGTCTTATTAAGAGTCACAATCTAGTCAAAACCGAGCTAATGTATCCTCACAAATTTGCGCTTCATATGTTCTTCACAAAATCACTTTGTTCGTAATATTGCATCCGATCTCTATATTTGATATAAGACGAATCGTTAAGCAGCAGAGAGGTTGTTGCCTCTTTTTAACTTCATATAGGGATATACAATGAGCAATATTACAATTCCAGGTGGTGCCGGTGCAATTGGCCTAGTGCACGCGTTTATGTTGGTTTTAGATGGGCATACGGTGACTATTTTGGATTCACGTCCTGATGGAGCTCCTGGTGATTCTTTTGTGAAATTATCTAAGGCAGCTAAGCTATATTTCTCATTTCCAGAAATAGATGAATTAAAAGAAAAACTGAATAAAGATGGAATAAGCAAAGAAAAATTTCAACATGAATTTGCTCTTTTTCCCCGTGTTTTTATCACAAGACTGAATGACATCCTTTCTAAGTTTTCGAACGATCAATTTTCCCATGCAGACTGCCTAGAGATTATTGAGCAAATGTGTAGTCTGCCAATCGATGGGAAGAAACTGCGTTTAGCGCAAGCGAGTTCAGAAATTAATGAACCTCAAGATATTATTGCGATTACGGTAAAAGGGGCTGCACTCAATCGGGCGTTAGGTGAAAAAATTCAAGCAATTCCGCAAAAACCGTCGACGCCGGTGATTATTTTTGTGAATGGTGCGATGCCGTGGCTTGTTTCAGATGATTGCCCTGAACTTAAAAGCCTTGCTGAGATGTATCCTTTCATGCGCACTGTGGGCATTGCAAAATTAAAAGCAGGTGTATTGATTAAATATGGTGCAGCGATCACTGCGCCTGGTGCAGTCATTGTCCGTAGCAAATTTTTTGATACTAAAAATGTGATTGGAAATATCACTGATGTAGGCGTAAACGAGGATCTTCGCGATCTTACAACAATCTACACCAAGGCAGGACTGAACACCTCTCCAGCCGAATCGAAACAAGCGTTGGTGCATCAAATTTTAAGTAAACTTACCTATAATTTGACCGGAAGTATGATGGGTGCAATTTTTAATAAGAAATTGGGAGAATTACTAGAGCACCCTATGTCCAGAGCAGCTGTATTGGCTTGCGGGCGGGAATATTATCAACTCTGTTTGACCATGAGCGTAGAATTGGCACCTTCAGAAACGGAGTTTCTTATCGGTGTCGAAAAAGCATTACTGGCCAATGCATCGGTGGTGTCATCTCCGTTACAAGATGTGATGCTGAGAAGACCAACAGAAAAAGGGTTTCTTTTGAGTCCATTGCGCGATTTGGCCGTAATATATGGAAAGGACGTCCCGGTTTTGCAAGCCATGTTTGATTTAATTTCCAGCATAGAAGCGCAATATGGTGCGGGTCCCGATGCTCCGAAAGTGGTTCAAAATGAATTATGGCAACAATTGGATTTTGAGTATGGTGATAGGCTGCCGGCCATTCAAGCACTATTAACACAGGATGCACCTGAGAAAACGAACAAACTGCAAAATATGAGTAAGGATAGCGATAAGTTACAAAACTTATGGATATTTAGCCATAAAATCCATCTTGCTCAACAGTGCATTGAGGTGAAACGGACCCTTACTTATTGACCGTCATCACAAATTATTGTATAATATTTAATCATATTGGGCAATATATTAGGGGGATGACATGATAACATTGAGTC
>CAZBSX010000286.1:0-2095 GCA_964494305.1 uncultured Legionella sp.
CGCTCAAGAACGCGCTTGAAGACCGTTCCCAGGTTCAAAGCGAATTTGACACGGTGTACGGGTTTGCAAATGCTGTCCTTTATCTGGCTCTGATGGGCAATCTAACACTTGAAATACAGATTCAGCTCCGGCCAAGCCCCGTTGAATCGATGCATGCAACGTCGTTAACGTTTTCATGGGTTTGATCAATTGCAGCATCGCAGCAATCACAGCTAAAAAGGAACCCGCGCTCACTGTAATCACCGCAGCCAATTTAATCGCCGCGAAAATAATCATGGCAATCCCTAAAGCAATGATGATCTGTACCGCGCACACATTGATGGCCTTGGACATCGCCACTTTCATGTCTTGCATCCGCGACAATTCCGTTGCACGTTGAAACTTGCCATTTTCATACGTCATGCCACCAAACACTCTGACGACGCGGTAGCCATCAATCGCTTCTGCAGCAATTTCTGTCACCTGTCCCATCGATTGTTGGATTTTATGACTAATACGACGCACGCGTTTATTAGTGAGATTCACGACCACGCCAATAAACGGTATGGTAATTAAAAACAACATCGATAATTGCCAACACACCACCATCATCACGGTCAACAAACCCACAATCAGACAGGTATTTTGGACAAAATCCGTCAATGCATCGGCACTGACTTGAGCAACTTGCTCCACATCATATAAAATTTTGGATAGCAGCTGCCCAGAACTGGCCTCATCATAATAATCAGCTGGTAAACGTAAAATATGCGTAAAGACTTTCTGGCGTAATAAATTGACGACTGATCGCGCAACCGACGTCATACTATAACTGCCCAGTGCACTCACTAAGCCACGCAATGAAATTCCAATCAACAAAATCATGGGAATTTCTTTGACAAACTCCATGTCGGTATGAATAAATCCTTTGTCTAAAAAAGGACGCAATAAATACGTTAACCCTGCATCAAGTGCTGAATATACAATATTAGCCAGCAAACCCAAGACCAAAACTGGCCAAAATGGTTTTACGTAAATGAGTAAACGACGATATAAATTCATCCGTTTATTTGCAAGTGGCACAGTCATCTCGGTATACAACTCGTAGCAAAAAGAAAGCACCCTATTCTACTCTTGATCGCGAGCGATGACCATATCATTGAGAAAAATTTTGACAAAATGACAAATCTTAACTAAACCTAAAGATATCAGGACTTACGCAAAACACTGAGATCGCGGTTACGAAGAGATCGGCGTTTTGCGTAAGTCCTTACCTATCCTTTACACTGGAGAAACAACATGGGTAGCAATCATCAAGAATACGAACTCCTGCCTCATTCAGACTCTGATGAACCTAGCATGACAAAAAATAAAGCGCTCAAAATATTACATCTCACTAACACGGCATCTTTGCAGGAAATCAGCGACACATACGATGCATTATTTAAACAATATTCCGCCGATGCAGAAAACTCTGCACATTTAATTCCGCAAATCGCGACAGCCAAAGCCTATCTCGATAAAACTCAAACCCGTACAGCCAAACCACCCGTAATCACTATGGTCGAACAACGTCATGCACAGGGTCGAAAAGCATTAGAAAAATATCAACTTGTCCGAAATACCTATTTTACCCATTTGGCTGAACTGATAACCAATTTAGATCATGCCGCAAATACGTATCTCAAGGACATTGTCGGTAAAGATTTGTCGGAAACCTATGCCGAATACCAAAACAAGGTAAAAAAATTGACTCAAGAGTTTCATGCCATACCTCAATTACTTGAACCTAAAGTTCTTGGTCCCATGTTAAAAACACTGATAGCGGACGATGTGTCTGCGCAGGCAAAAGCTAACCCTGGCGCAGGCGGGCCACTAAAAATTGCTCAAGAGCAATTAAAACATCTGACTACCGTAAAAAATACAGCGTTAGATCGCACATCAAAACTTCACCATGCTTTGGATAATCTAGGCAAAAACTTGATTGAATTGAATACGATCTACCAAGAAAAAATCCTTCTCATTCAGAAAGAATCAGAGATTAGCGCTATACAGGATCAATAT
Organism: uncultured Legionella sp.; assembly: GCA_964494305.1. GTDB lineage: Bacteria > Pseudomonadota > Gammaproteobacteria > Legionellales > Legionellaceae. The sequence continues at coordinate 2,044 of CAZBSX010000286.1, forward strand.
AAGAAAGATTTTCAACAAATCATCGTTGCACAATTAAATGGAGTCATATGCC
>CAZBSX010000287.1:0-2093 GCA_964494305.1 uncultured Legionella sp.
CGTGTCCCTCCGCTTCGTTCTTCTCAATCCAAAGTGATGGATCCTAGTGCAAGTTTAAGTGCCTGTTTATTAGACAATATTATTTTTGAAGATGACCGCTTGTTGGTTTTAGCCAAACCAGCCGGAATCGCAGTACACGGGGGCAGTGGGGTAAGCTTAGGGGTGATTGAAGCTATGCGCCAAATTCGCCCTGATTTGACTTATCTTGAATTGGTCCATCGTTTGGATAAAGAAACATCGGGGTGTTTATTATTAGCCAAGAAACGATCGTGTTTACGTGCGATTCAAGCCTTATTGGAAAGCCGCGATGTGCAAAAAACCTATTGGGCAATTTTGGCCGGACATTGGCAAGGCCACGCGTCGCGTTGGGTGGATGTGGCACTGGTAAAATCAATTTTGCAATCGGGCGAACGCATGGTGGTTGCATCTGCCACAGGGAAAGACTCGCAAACTCAGTTTCATGTTTTGGAAAATTACGCTGATGCCTGTTGGGTGGAAGCACTCCCCAAAACCGGTCGAACCCACCAGATCCGTGTGCATGCAGCTCAAATTGGCCATCCCATTGTGGGCGATCAAAAATATGGAAAAACTGAAGGTTTACCGTATCTAAAAGGCTTACGACCACGTATGTATTTACATGCCCATGCAATTCAGTTTACTCTCAATGGACAGTCTTACCATTTTGTAGCTGAACTTGATGCGACATTTTCGGACGCATTAACTCGCTTACGGGCTGATAAATGCTGATGATTCGGTTCAGGCGGTTTCGAAGTCTGTATACCCAGATTCTGGCATGATCAATTTTCGCTGATTAGGAGGCGAACATATTGTGTTTAAGCATTATCAATTGGTGGTGTTTGATTGGGAAGGCACCATAACTGAAAATAGCTTGGGGTATATGGTCGTTGCGATGGCAATGGCTGCTGAGCGCTTACATCTGCCAAGCTTTGATTTGGCCTACGCGCGCCAAGTGATTACTTTGGGGCCAGCGATTGCCTTGAAAAAACTATTTCCTGGCGCATCTTTGCATGAACAGGAAGATTTATTCAGTGAAGTTCAAAAAACAATCCAAGACATTTCAAGTACTGTACAATTGCTGCCAGGTGTAAAACAGACCATTCAATGGCTACATACCGAAGGCATGCACTTAGCAATTGCGACGAATAAAAGTGCGCAGGGGTTAGCGCGTGTATTGCGTTTGAGTGGAATCGGTGATTATATTCAAGTCACGCGATCAGCGACGGAAGCACCGCCCAAACCGTGTCCACAAATGCTGGAAGAAATTATGTCGGAATTTTCATTAGCAGCGCAACAGACTTTAATGGTAGGGGATTCTTCTTCAGATATGGAAATGGCAGCAACGCTTGGAGTGGATGCGATTGGAATGGACTTTTTTCAAACAGATGAACAAGGATTGCGCGCTGCGGGCGCGCTCGCGGTATTTCATGATTATGGGCAATTAACTCAGTATATTAAGGATAATTAAATGATATTTTCGCTTGGTTGGCCGAATTTTCTGACATTGCTACGAATCGGGATGATCCCAATTTTTATTATTATCTTTTATTTACCATTTGTCTGGGCGCATTATTTTGCTGCAGCATTATTTGCGTTGGCGTGCATCACGGATTGGTTAGATGGATTTTTGGCGCGCAAACTAGAACAATCGTCTTCTTTTGGCGAATTTTTTGATCCCGTTGCGGATAAATTATTAGTGTCTGCAAGTTTGTTGTTATTAGTTGGATCCCCTGAATTACATTTCATTACCTTGCCAGCGATTGTGATTGTAGGGCGTGAAATTGTCATTTCCGCACTCAGAGAGTGGATGGCTGAGTTAGGGCAGCGAGCGAGTGTGGCTGTGAGTTATGTTGGGAAAATCAAAACCACCTTGCAAATGGTTGCAATTACTTTATTATTGGCTTTTCATCAAAACCTGACTTGGTATGAGTTATTAGGTACAGGATTGTTATATGTGGCAGCAATTTTGACCATTTGGTCAATGATAGAGTATTTAAAAATCGCTTGGCCCGAGTTAACTAAAAAAACTGTCTTAACGCCTTGACAGAACGATGATTTCAGGTAGAATTCGTGTC
>CAZBSX010000288.1:0-2066 GCA_964494305.1 uncultured Legionella sp.
AGCTATCTCGGGTTAGAATCTCATAAGTGATTTTTCGATCGGAAAGCCATTGCCGTAAAGCTTGGTCGTTCCATCCTGGTTGTGATTGATCGAGCGTAAAGGCAAAAAGACTGAATTTCTGATGTGACCGTCGGCGTAAGAGCTCTAAAATGCTCAGCAAGGTGAACGAATCTTTTCCGCCTGATAAACAGACCATGACTCTATCGCCCGCCTGGATCATATTAAAATCTGCAATCCCTTTGCCGATATAATGCAGTAGTTTTTTTTCAGTAGCAGACGGTGACATGACCAAAAATTTACCATGGTTAAAATTTGGCTTTCCATTTTACCACATTTGGTCAATCTTGAAAGGTAAATCCTAAATTCTTTGAAACTTAGTGCATGCTATGAGCAGCTTGTCGATCGAGTTCGAGATATTGTATGGAGGGTGGTGTTATTCGGCATACAATTCTTAGCGTGACAAACTAAAGCGTTGTTATCCTCATCATTTTTCGCAACAGGTTTATTGCAAGAATCGACAAATACAATGCTCTCTAAATTTGGAAACATTTCAATAAAGCTCTGGATTTGCGCCATGGTCATAGTTGTGATTTCACGCAAGGACACAGTTATTTTTAGCGTTTGGTTCATCTCAGCCCGGAATCGTTGATACGCTGTTTTGGGTAGCTTCTGGAGCTCATTATTTGCAATATTCAGATTTTTTACATGTTTTGCATGTTTGCAAACAGACCAGAGTTTATTTTCTTGCAGTTGCAACAAGTACTCAGATTGGGCTCTATTGTCTGTACATAATAGATTGTTGCTAATATCCAAAGTGCATAATTCGCCGGGTAAATTGGAAAAAATAGTTTCCAATTCCATGGGGCTAAAGCGAGCTAAATTATTGCGGGCACACAGGAGTGTATCTAATTTTTTGTCCAGGTTTCTAAAACACGCGCGAATATCGTCAAAGTCCCGGTGTGCTTCTTCATCCATAATTGAAGTGGCATTGAATTCCCCACTGATATCTGCTGACATAATATTCACTAAAAACCTCTGACTTCATAAATTTTAGACCGAGATTATCAAATAAGACCAATGTGCCTGTCAATAAATTAATATGACTAATATTTGATTTTAGGATCTTAGGGATTGTTACGCAGAGATTGAATTTCTGCGATTTGCAAACGTTCAGCAAATTGAGCATCGCTTTCACCTTGTTTGGCGGACGCGGTCGATAGATCTTGCGTTTGGATATCACTGGATTTTGTGAGTAATTCAAGGAATTTAATTTTATAATCACTCATAACATGTGTGCTCTTAATGCGACTGAGTGCGTTTTCAAGTAACTGAATGTCTTTGGATGCAATCCTAGTCGAAGCTCGGTGCATTAGTTTTTTTTCTCTATACAATTGATTGAGAGACAAGGGTAAATCCGTTAGATATGGATTAGGAATGATGGAAACCCAATGGGCTTGCTCTTCATTATTGAGAATAATATGGGGTGTATTCTTGCCTTCATGGGTTGGCGTAATATAGTCACTTTTGACCCTGCCATTTTCTGTGATTCGGAGATTGATCACAGGATCTGCATGAATCGTCCATTTTAGGGTTATGGGATCTTGAACCGCTGTTTCTCCGCTGAGTGCTCGATGTAAGCTGAGTAATGTTTCTTCACTTCCCCAAGTTGTATCGGTATTCAAATGTTGAATATATCGGTTTAGGTTTGTATTTTGATTTGCTTGAAAGAATTCAATCGTTTTTCTTTGGATGATCGTATCCATCAATTTAATTTTTTCTTGGAGATGCTCTTGAACTATGAATTGTGTTTTGATCTGAGTCCAGGTTTGCTCAAATTCTTTTTGAATCTGGACTGCGTTGATTTTTGCATAGTTTTCCATTGCTTTATGCATGCCTGCAACTTTAAAAACCTCAGCATGGACGTAATCGCCTTCCTCATCTACGCCCGTTTCAATATATTGTTGATAGGGGCGCGTTAATAAAGTTTTAAAATAAATGAAAAATTGGTAGGCAGCTGCAGCGTAAACAGCTGAGCTTTGAGGCGCATTTAAAAATTCAGCCTTGAC
>CAZBSX010000289.1:0-2036 GCA_964494305.1 uncultured Legionella sp.
GTTACGTTCAAATCTGCAGTAGATTTGCAGGCCACTGCTAAAAAAGTGCCGTTAGATCGGATGTTGATTGAAACCGATGCACCGTATTTAGCGCCAGTACCGCATCGTGGGAAACAAAACCACCCTGCATGGGTGCAACATGTCGCGTTGGCATTGAGTGCATTACGTGATGTGCCTTATGCTGAAATTGCACGACAGACTACAGCTAATTTTTATCGCTGTTTTCGAGTGACGCCAACATGAGCATTTATCTGGGATTGATGTCTGGAACCAGTATGGATGGCATTGATGCCGCATTAGTCGATGTAGAGACTCATGACTTGATCGGTGGATTAACCCAACCCTATTCTAAAGAAGTAGAAACTCAAATTCAGGCATTGATTGCTGCAGATAGAGTGGCCTTATCCCAAGTTTGGCAGTTGCATACACGCCTTGGGCAAGAATTTGCGGCAGCGGCCAATGCTGTATTGCAACACTGCAATGTGGATCCGAAAGAGGTTGTTGCAATTGGTAGCCACGGCCAGACGATACGTCACGATGCCTTGGCGCCAAATCCTTATACCATTCAATTGGCGTGTCCACATACGATATCGGACTTAATGGGTATGACTGTTGTGGCTGATTTTAGAACCAGAGATATGGTGGTAGGAGGGCAGGGCGCCCCTTTCGCACCTTTGTACCATCACGTACTTTTTGCCCATCCAGATTGCTCATTGACAGTTGTGAATATCGGTGGCATTGCTAACATCAGTTTTTTGCCCCAACAGCAAGCGGTTTATGGCTATGATCTGGGGCCAGGTAATTGTTTGCTGGATGCTTGGATTCAACGCGAATTAGGCAAACCGTATGACCAAGACGGTGCTTATGCTGCTGAGGGTGTGATCATCCCTGATTTACTGCAATCAATCTTGTCTGATAAATTTTTTCAATTACCCTATCCGAAAAGTGTTTGTAAATCGTATTTTTCACTCGACTGGTTACTGCAATGGTTACAGCCAGCTTATGCACCGCAGGATGTGCAAGCTACCTTGGTTGCATTGACTGCACATACAATTGTGAACGCAGTTTCTTCGTGTGAACCGCCGATCCAACGTCTGGCGGTATGTGGAGGCGGGGCACATAATCGCGCGTTATTAACAGAGATTCAACATAAATTACCCGGCGTTGAGGTAGTGAGTACTCAAGATTTGGGGATTCACCCAGATTTTCTAGAAGCAATGATGTTTGCTTGGTTAGCTCACCAAGCTTTGATGGGTAATCGATTGGACCTAAGTCGGATTACAGGTGCGAAAAAACCTGCAATATTGGGTGCAATCTATCCAATTTAATGAGGACACGCTTTAATACAGGGTCCACAGAATTTTTGCAGGTTTATTCTCTTTACAGCTACCATATTCAGCAGTAAAGCTGGCATCTATATTAGCAACGCTCCATGTCCAGCCTTTGACATATTTGTTGTCTGACGCCCAAATATCGCGTTCAGATTCAATCGTTACAAATTTATTCACCCCGCATTGATATGTCAGTACCATGTCTGAACCTTGAAACGAGAAATCTTCCAGTTTAAAGACTTCTTTTTCTTCATTTGGTTTCAGAGAAAGGGGATGAATGACTTCTTTCATATAGCCACGTCGTAAAGTTTGTTGAATGATCCAACAGTCTGATTTGGTATTGTTTTTGACATAAATGTAAAAAGTTCGCCAATCAGGGCAAGATGGTGACGGAGGAGGAGGATTGTCTGCCCAAACTTGGAGGGAATACACAAACAAAAGCAACGCTATTTTTTTCATAGGGAAACCAATCAATTATTGTTGCAGAATTTTACCAACTTATTCGTAATATGTAAAAGATTAAAACATAATGTCGAATTTACTTTTTTTCCAGTGATACCAGTAACTCTGGGCGATATTCAAAATGCATTGAATCGTAATGATACCATTTTCCGCCCCAGATGAAGCCCTGCTCTTCGAAAATAGGTACAATTTCCCATGGAATTTGATTACAGACTATTGGGAGAATCCTTCAATTCATGGTGC
>CAZBSX010000290.1:0-2013 GCA_964494305.1 uncultured Legionella sp.
GCGAACGTCGTTTTGGGCGCACGTCGAAACAATTGGAAGACCAATCACATGTTTAAACAACGATTTTTAACGGCTATTATCTTAATCCCACTGGTTTTGGTTGCGATTTACTACGCTAATGATCCGGTTTTAGCCGGTATTTTAGGGGTGATGGTTGCGGCGATGGGTTGGGAATGGTCTGCATTGATCCCACTCTCTCGTTTACCGGTAAAGATTGGCTTTATGTTGGGGCTTGCGTTGATCATTTGGCCCTTATTGAGCGTATTGTCCATAAGTTTGGTGCTCAATTTTGTAGTCTGGATAGGCATATTCTTGGCCGTACTCACTTATCCGAAATTACGTTATTGGTGGGGGAATCCTGGCTTGATGTGGGTGTTGGCGTGGTTTCTCTTAGCGCTTTTTGTACAATGTCTTTGGGCCTTATTTCATCAAGATCAGGGCCGAGCTCTAGTGATCTATTTACTCGGATTGGTCTGGGCAACCGATATTGGTGCTTATCTGTTTGGAAAATTATGGGGAAAACACCGTCTTATTCCTCAAGTTAGCCCAGGCAAAACTATAGAAGGTTCGTTAGGCGGGATTCTACTGGCTTTAGGCGTTGCGGGATGTGGGTATGTGTATTTTCACCCGCACTCTGCTGGTATGTGGTTTGCGCAAGCTTTTGTGTTGATTGCGGTTTCAATGCTGGGTGATTTATGGATGAGTATGTTAAAGCGACGCGTGCAAATCAAAGATACGGGCAATCTCTTACCAGGTCATGGTGGCATCTTGGATCGTCTCGATAGTTTGATCGCTACATTGCCGTTTTTTTACTATTTTTATCAGAGTTTTTGAGATGTTGTCGACAGTGTTTTGTTTTTTCATCACTTTGATGATACTGATCGTCGTGCATGAAGCCGGACACTTTTTAGTGGCACGCTGGTGTGGCGTGAAAGTTTTAAGATTTTCGTTTGGTTTTGGACGAGTCTTAGCGGCATGGCGCGATAAACAGGGGACTGAGTATACCTGGTCCTTGCTGCCTTTAGGTGGATACGTAAAATTACTGGATGACACTGAAGGACCAATAGCACGCACGGAATGGCATCGGGCCTTTAATCGTCAATCGATATGGGTTCGAACGGCGATTGTGCTTGCTGGTCCTTTGTTTAATTTTTTGTTTGCTTATTTGATGCTATGGTTAGTGGCCGTCATTGGCATACAATCGTTTGCACCAAGAATTGACCACGTCAAGCCTGGAAGTATTGCGGCTCTTGCACATGTAGGACCCATGCAAGAAGTTGTCGCGTTAGATGGAAAAAAAATTGGCAATTGGCGGGATGTCCATTATACTCTGATGCCACTATTGGGATCGACCCGCTCAGTATCGCTTACAGTAAAAGCACTCCATGATGCGAAGGTGAGTGTGCATCATTTGTCTCTGGCGCAGTGGAAATTAGATGCTCGGCACCCCGATTTATTAGACAGTTTGGGTATTGTGCCGTTGTTTCCTAAACTACCTGTGGTTATTGATTTCGTGAGTCCTCAATCTCCAGCCCAATTGGCTGGGTTTCTAGCGGGCGATGAAGTGCGTGCGGTGGATCAACATCCAATCTCGGATTGGGTGACGCTGATTGATTATGTCAAACTCAGAACGGGTACTGACATTGCGGTGGACGTATGTCGCAATAATAAATTGCACACATTGGTTGCACATTTGCCTATCAAAGCGTCAGAAAACGGTAGTCTTTTGGGGATCGGTGCGCGTCCTCAGGAGATTCCGCTTGATTGGCTGCGCTTAGAGCGCAGTACGCCACTTGATGCTATTGCACAAGCGTGGCGGCAGACGATGTCATTAACGGCAATGACATACTCTTTGATTGGTCGAACGATCATTGGACATTTACCCCTTGATCAGTTGAGTGGGCCAGTAGGGATTGCCAAAGCTGCAGGAGAATCACTGCGGATTGGTTGGGTGTATTACTTATTTTTCGTTGCCTTATTGAGTATTAGCATTGGTGTTTTGAATTTATTGCC
>CAZBSX010000291.1:0-2011 GCA_964494305.1 uncultured Legionella sp.
CCTTCTGCTTTTTTATCGCCATCCGCTGTATGTTTTGTGCGTATCGCCGTCATTTCACTCTCGAACATTTTACCAGAAGTGCCCTTGATCGCAAATCTTGGCTCACCTGCAACCCTGTTAAACTCTTGTATGCAAGGCGAATTCAACGGGTCCACGGTCGGACTCTGTGCAAAATTATCTCTAATGTCTTTGAGACGGGTCAGTTTTCCTGATTTTCCTGGCATAATCCACCCAGTGCTTTCGGAGGCTTGGATTGATTTATCCATAGCAGCAATAATCTCTCTCTTAACAATCTGAGCTTGGTAAGCTTGATCAGCGTGCTGCGCAGCCTCCATCGCAAGATAAATCGTATATGCCTTATTGAACACATGGATATTAATCGAGTTATTCTGTCCAGTTGCCGCTGATGTCCCTTGCGCAATATATTGACGCATACTCAGACCATTGGGCATCACCCGATCTGCTTGCTCTGAATGGGTTGTCATATAGGTTTGAATAAACCCTGAAGTTTGCGCGTTCCAAAACAAGTTGGGTGGAAAGGAGTCCCAGGTAAATCCACCCATATTCTCCGTTGTGACTCGTGCAAGTAATTCTGTGTGTAAATCATCCGGTGCATGAGCCAACTGCACGCAATGATCGAATGCGAACATGGAGCAACTTGACGTATCGGTTTGTAGATTCCTCTCGACCGACTCACTTAAACTTGTCGCCATCAACACCGTGAACCCCTGATTTTCAAAATCAGTCATCACCGCCTGGCATCGATAATCATTCGCCGCATCCAATAGGATACACGATTTACTCCCCTCCTGGTTAAACGCGTCAGCCGCCATATAGTGCCCCCCATGACTAATGAGTAAGCGCTGTCTTCCTGGGGGAAGGGTTTGCAGATGAGCGCCTAATTCGTTCCGATCAATCAATACTATATTCGCTTGTGAATTCACAATATTCTCATGCTCAATCGCCGCTCGTAAGATGGCAAGTCGAACTGGCTTCGAGTAATTACCAATCGTATCTTGAGCTTCTGTTGGATTGAGCACCACAGACTCCCTACTGAAACGTCATCAAGTTATTTTAATTATAGGACAGAAAAATGAGTTGAAGCGAAAAAGACGGCCGTTAAGCGTCAGTCATTAATTTTTTAATGACCATGTTTAAGAAAAGACACAAGACACTGGCGCCCACTAAGATATACAGTAATGAGCCGAATGAGGCTGCATAATGGGCTTTTAATTGACTGAGTGAAATAGTATTCGTCGAGATCGCTGTAAGGGCTGCCAATTTTCCTGAGAAAAACCCGCCTATTCCTAATGATACAAAAAATATGCCCATCATTGTGCTCACTTTTTTACGGCTCGCTAATACCGTCACCGCAGACAGTCCAACGGGAGACAACAACATTTCTGCCAAGGAAATCACCAAATACGCAGGAATCAAATACAACGGAGATAATAATCCATAAGGAAAATTAAAATGACAAATTATGGTAATCAAACCATACGCAATGGTCATACACAACATGGAAGTTAAAAATTTATTGCCCGTTCGAATGACTTGTTGCTTCTGTGACAATGGCCGCCGATTACGCGACAAAAACAAACCCAGCATAATCATACCCACACTTTGGATCCCTACGTAATACGGTGGTGGAAAAGCAAAGCCAAATACAGTTGGATTCACCACACGCAAAATAAATAAGGTCAACGACATAAACATTTGAAAGTAAAATGCCCAAAACATCACCGAAATCAAGCATAATAAACCGATTACAATCGTTTGTTTGGCTTGTTGCTCAGGTTCATGTTTCACGGCATAAAACAAATATGCACCCGACAAAACAACCACCAATAAAAACACAACGTCGGCCAATCTTGGGCAATTGAGGATATAACAAGACACGGTCCAAAGACTCAGCAAGAGCACAACAGCCAAGATAATTTTTTGATAGGAAAAACGATACCCATGGTAATCTTCAATGCGATAGCGCCAGATTCCATACGCAAAAATCAAG
>CAZBSX010000292.1:0-1998 GCA_964494305.1 uncultured Legionella sp.
GTGATGCGGTGAATTTACTTAAGTATATTAATCTCAATACGGATGAATCAATTATTCGGTTGCGTGTTGTCGCTACAACTTGGGCAAATACAGGAGAAGAAGACCTGTTGCGACGTCGGTCTTCGGAGTTAGTGAAAGCCCTTCAAGGGTGGGGCAGCACGGATGTCTCTGAAATGTGCGGTGATCCTTTTGCGGGGTTTGTTGCATCAATGTTAGCGACCACATTAAATAGTCCAGCAGTACCGACGATTGCACCGTTATCGCAGGTCATTTCGATGTTACCGATTACTCGTCCCGCATCACCTTGGGATGTTGGTGCTTTATTATTGCGTTCTCCAGATGGGAAATTATGGCCATTTCAGCCTGGTTCTAATCAACAAACGACCTGGATTGATTTGGTGTATGCACGTCCTGGGTCGGGTAAATCTGTATTGTCGAGTGCACAAAATTTAGCACTGTGTTTATCCGGGGGATTAACGCGGTTACCACGGATTGCTATCATTGATATTGGTCCTTCAAGTTCAGGATTGATTTCTTTATTAAAAGAGGCTTTGCCCCCAGAAGATCGTCATTTGGTGGCGTATCATCGATTGCGGATGTCGCCGGAGTATTCGATTAATCCGTTCGATACCCAATTAGGGTGTCGATATCCCACGGCGTCTGAACGGTCATTTTTAGTCAATTTCTTAACGTTATTGACGACGCCTTTAGGTGCAATTAAGCCTTATGATGCCATGCCTGATTTGATCGGGATGGTGGTGGATGAATTATACAAATCGATGGCAGATGATAGCAAACCTGCACCTTATGCAGTCGGGGTGGAAGAGTTTATTGATAGTATTTTAGAAGAGATTGGGTTTGTGCGCGATTCAAAATCGACGTGGTGGGAAGTTACCGATGCATTGTATTCAGCAGGGTTTATCCACGAGGCATTATTGGCACAGCGGTATGCGATGCCTTTATTAGCAGATGCAGCATCGATTTGTCGTTCACCCTCCATTGAAGATTTGTATGAAAAGGTTACTGCACCGACTGGGGAATCGTTGATCAATTCGTTTTCGCGAATGATTTCTGGTTCGATTCGTGAGTATCCAATTTTATCACGAGTGACCGCATTTGATATTGGTGATGCCCGTGTCGTCTCGTTGGATTTGGATGAAGTGGCTAAAAGTGGTGGTGAAGCAGCCGATCGCCAAACATCGGTGATGTATATGTTAGCGCGTTATATTTTGGCGCGGCATTATTACCTGACCGAAGAAAGTATGACCAATATTCCTGAGCAGTATCGGCCTTACCACAAACAGCGGATCATGGAAATTCGTGAAGATCCTAAACGTATTGTGTATGACGAATTTCACCGAACGTCAAAATCTTCTGCGGTGCGCGAGCAGGTGATTGTAGATATGCGTGAAGGCCGTAAATGGAATGTGCAGATTTCTTTATTATCTCAATCTTTAGACGATTTTGATCCTGTGATGATTGATTTTGCGACTTCGATCTTTATTATGGACGCTGGTCCTGCGCAAACGATGGAAAAAACGTGTGAAATCTTTGGGTTGACGGAAACAGCGAGAACAGCTTTACGGACTCAAGTGCATGGTCCTCGGCACGGTGGTGCGACATTTTTAGCTCAATTTTCAACCAAGACTGGGGTTAACATTCAATTACTCACTCTGACGTTGGGCCCGATTGAATTGTGGGCGTTTAGTACCACAGCAGAAGATGCGAGTGTGCGTAACCAATTATATCGTCATATCGGTCCATCAGAAGCGCGTCGCTTTTTGGCTGCTTTATTCCCGAATGGTACAGTCACGAAAGAATTGGCCGAACGCTTTAATCAACTTAAAACTGGCGGTGGATTTATTGAAGAAGAAGCCAAAACATCGGTGGTTGAGACCTTGGTCAAAGATATTTTGAAAGCCTATTCTCATAATCCAAATAGTAAGAGTTTGGTTCTGACGAATGAAAAATAGCGTACTCTAGCTCTTAACTCAGCCA
>CAZBSX010000293.1:0-1992 GCA_964494305.1 uncultured Legionella sp.
CTCCCGACATCCTGCTCCCAAAGCAGGCGCGCTACCAGACTGCGCTACACCCCGTTTGACCCGGTATCAATGACAGAGCGCAAATCATACCTTGAGTCGGTTTATAGGTCAATAGCCTATATTTTTTTAAAAAATTCCTATACTATCAAGACTTACTGTGCAGAGATTCTTGATGGCTTCCCGACCCTTACCTTTATTTGATAGCCTCCAATATATTCATAAAAATGCCGATCATGTCCGCTTGCCCGACGCTAAATTTCAATCTGATTTTCTTTCAGTCTTACAATTTCTCAAAAGCTATACGGGCAGTTTGGGTACCTTCAATAGTTATCGTCGCGAAGCAGAGCGCTTGCTCCATTGGTCGTGGCTCATTCATAACAAAACCCTTGCCGAATTGAAACGCGGGGATATCGAACAATTTATTCGATTTTGTCAAAACCCGCCACCGACCTGGATCAGTGTGCAAAAATACCCGCGTTTTCTTGCCGATGGCGAACGCCGAACGCCTAATCCAGAATGGCGCCCGTTTGTCGCAACCATCTCGAAAACTGCACGACAAAATGGCGCTGCGCCTCAGGTTGAAGACTTTGCATTGTCGCAAGGGGCTATTCAAGAATTATTTGCGATTTTAAGCTCTTTATTTAATTTTCTCATTGCAGAAGAGTATTTGATTGCTAATCCAGTAGCATTGATTCGTCAAAAAAGTAAATTTATTCGCAAACGTCAGCACACGGCACCCATTCGTCGTCTCAGTTTGATCCAATGGCAAGCTGTACTGGCTGCGGCTGAAACGCTAGCCGAGCAAGATCCGATCATGCATGAACGCACCCGATTTATTTTAAATATTTTATATGGCATGTACTTGCGTATTTCCGAACTCGCCGCAAGTGAACGTTGGATCCCAACGATGAATGATTTTGCGAAAGATGCGAATGGATATTGGTGGTTTACCACCGTGGGCAAAGGCAATAAAGAACGTCAAATTGCGGTCTCCGATGCCATGCTGGCCTGTTTAAGCCGATGGCGAAAAAGCTTAGGACTCTCATCGTTGCCCAATGCATCGGATAACACACCCTTGATCCCCAAAATTCGTGGCAATGGCCCCATGAGTGACCCTGCTCCGATTCGACGGTTGATTCAAAAATGTTTTGATTTAGGTGCTGCAGGATTGCGCGCGGCTCACCATATAGAAGAAGCTGAACATTTGTCAGCGGCAACCGTCCATTGGTTGCGGCACACAGGCATCTCAGAGGATGTCAAAACTAGACCTAGAGAACATGTGCGTGACGATGCAGGTCACAGTTCTAGCGCCACAACCGATCGGTATATTGACGTTGAATTAGAAGCGAGATATTTATCCGCACAACATAAGCAAATTTATCCTGAGAAATCCGAACCAGGTGGACCCAATACAAGCAAGAATACCGTGATCAACCAAACCACCAAGCCTGTGACATAACCTCGTTTCTTATAGGTATCTCGAATGATCACCGAGCGTTTTTTTGCATGTGCATTGGCCACCCATGCTACCAGGACAGGGCATATTGATGCAGTGATAACCACGACTGTTTTTGCCAAAAACTGTTGTCCAAAATACCCCAAGACATGTTGTGAGAGCCATTGCACCAGCAAAAGCAGTTCAATCCATACAGAGATCACCAGCCACAATAAAAAATTGGTATGCATTTCAATCAACGCCGATAATAAGAGCAGCCCATAGACCAAAAACACATAAGGTTTGGCCACCAAAGCCTTGGCATATGCAGTAAATTCATCGACAAAAAACACCAAGATCGCAGCAAAAATTGTCACAAACGCAATGGTTCCTAACATACGTTCTTACTCCCAATCAATTGGCAGGGTTGGGCCCAGGCCAGCCGCACGTGCGCTCAACAACAAAGCAACAAGTTTTTTTCTAGGTTTACAGCCTCATGTTCCCCGTCATGCAGCTTGTCCGCAGGATCCAAGCATTAACCAAGATCTCTGGATCCC
>CAZBSX010000294.1:0-1989 GCA_964494305.1 uncultured Legionella sp.
ACTCTGGTTGATTTAAATACCCCCGCGCAAGCCCTGCTCCTCCTATGTATAACTCCCCTATTACGCCCACTGGAACAGGATTATGATTGATATCTAAAACATAAGCCTGACTATTAAACGCAATACGACCAATTGGAATTGTAGCGTAATCCTCTAAACCATCAATCGACGACAAGGTATAACTCGTGCAATCAACGGTTACCTCAGTAGGCCCATAATTGTGAAACACTTTGCATTCAGGAAATATTCTCATCCATCGTTCAATATCTTCCCTGATAATGCGCTCGCCACCAATAACTAAGCAACGTAATTTTGCTAGTTTTTGTCTTAACTCCATAGGTTCATGCATTGCAATTAAAGTAGACAAATAGCTAGGTGAGGTAAAAATCATATCAATTGAATTATGCTGTAGATAATCAAGATATAATCTGGTCTCTCGTTTCTCCCTCTCTTGGCATAAAATAACCTTCTTTCCCATCACTAAGGGAATTAAAGACGCTTTAAGCCATACATCGAAACTGATACTTGTTGAACAATCAAAAATCAAAGGTTGATGATAAGCATCGTGCGATAGCATCCAGTGACTATAATTACTCACGCTACCATGCTCAATCATCACACCTTTTGGCTTCCCGGTTGTCCCTGATGTGTAAATCACGTAGGCTAAGTGTGTGGGGCTAATAAAACATGAAACATCTTCTGTAGACTCGTGTTGATATAACGTTGAATCAAATACAAGAACCTCTGATTGCACTGCCTCATGTAAGTAAATCAGCAAATCTATTTGGGTTATCAATAATATCGGGGCCGCGTCTTCAAGAATAACTTGAATACGTTCCTTAGGATAATTCGGACTAATCGGCACATAAGCACAACCTGCTTTTAAAATCCCCAAAACGGCAATAATCATCTCTAATGACCGATCCATACAAATAGCAATCAACACATCAGGTTGTATTTGTTGCGAATAATGCTTATGAAGGTAATGCGCAAATTGATTTGCCTGATGATTGAGTTCTTCGTATGTTAATTCTTGGTTTTCAAAAATCACTGCAATATTGCCAGGCGTCCGTTTGACTTGCTCCTCAAAAAGCTGATGAATAGTCTTATTTTTTGGATAATCTCTGTTTGTTTGATTCCAATCATAAACAATCGTTTGATATTCCTCTTTACTTAAATGCGAGTACTTTGATATTAGTAGCGTTGGCTCAATAAGCATCTGTTCTAAAATACGTCGATATTGGTCGACAAAACGCTGCATGCTTGAGCAAGAAAATATGCTCTTTGCAAAAATCAGTCTGCCTCTCAAATCAGGATGATTGTCATTCAAAAATACATTAATATCCAGTGATGTGCGCAATTCTGGTCGCACAGAAAACGCTAATAATGAATCCTTACCAGAAGCATTTTCTAAGTTCATTTGAAATAAGATCTGAAAAATAGGCGGTCTTGAAGGATCCCGTTCAATATGCAATCCATCCACCAGTTTTTCGAATGGTAAATCCTGATTAATTTGTGCTTCAATTACATTTTGAGTGACTTGCTCCAATAATGATAAAATAGATTCATCAAAATTTAATTGTGTTCTTAACGGCAAATTGTTGACAAAAAAACCAATGAGCCTCTCCAAATCAGGATGTTGTCGATTAATCATCGGCAAACCAATGATAATATCTGTCTGTCCCGTGTATTGAGAAAGTGTAACAAGAAATCCTGTTAAAAGTACTGTGTGCAAAGAAACTGCTTGTGTGCGTGCAAAAGACCTTAATTCATTAGACAATTGCTCAGAAAAACCAAAATTAATGGCATCGCCCTTATAATCAAAATGCACGGGCCGCAAGTAATCCTTCGGAAACTCTAATATTTCGTAGTCTTGTAGCTTGGCCTGCCAATAAGTTAAAAGTTTGTTTAAGCGATCATGATTTAATTCTTTGCGTTGCCACACCGCAAAATCTTTATACTGTATCTCAAGAGGCTCTAAGTCTTTAT
>CAZBSX010000295.1:0-1958 GCA_964494305.1 uncultured Legionella sp.
CATTAAATGGCGTCATAGGCCCCGATCACCCTGAACGAGAAATTATTGAACCTGTTGTCTTGAATTTAGCTTTAAATATTGGACTATTGGGGGATACACATTTAAAACATCAAGCGTTAATGGCGAGTTTGCACGAGTCAACCGACGCCAGAGTGCAAACATTTCTCAATAATTACGATGATTTTTTAAATGCATTAGCGCAAGTTAATCAGGCTTACCCAGAATTTCAACCGGCGTTTGACAAGCTAGCACACGAGTTGTATCTCCTGGGCTCTCAGTACTTACTTGCTATTCAAGACCCCGACGCTGATGACACAAAATTACGTGATGCATTCAACACGCATTACGAAAAAATCATATTAAATATGAGTAAGAAAAAAGACAATGTCGCAGATAAAACATGGGATGAGGCATGGCAAGTGATCAACCCGGTTGCGACGGATCTCTTTCTTGCAATCCATACCCATAAAATTGGCCTTCCTGATCCGATTGCACTCTTGAAAGACAAATATGGTGAATGCTTGCAACAGATCAAAGATGAAAAAGAAGAGTATCAACTACTAGAACATAGAGCCGTATTCGATCGTTTAAATAATACGTTAGTTCGCATTGGCGAGACCTATTTTGATGCGATTAGTCCAGCAACCGCAGATATTGACGCTTTGAGTAAAGCCTATCAGAAGGAGTTCAAAGCAGCGATCAACACTGCGCAAGAAGAGTTTAACGCAGCCGGCGCAGAAATGTCGGAAACCTGGCCCAAACTTAACATTATTTTTAAAGTATTAGCAACGATTGTCTACTGCGTTAAAGAGATGATTCTAGCCAGCGATGTCAAAAAATCCGAATATAATCGCTTGTTTACCAACGAAAAAGAAGCGTTCAAAGCCCAAATTGACAAATGGATTGCTCAAAGTGTTCCTGATGTGGATCAAGCCAAATTGACCGCATATCGCGATAAATATGTGCGAAAATAATTAAACGGATTGGCATCTCATAAAACAGGACTTATGATATAACCCTTGAGCGTAAGTCCTGTAAAATTTGCGCGCAAGCCTCAAGCAGGATATGATTCCTAGCAGGAAGGCTTTCAATACGCAGGATTGGGATGAGATACTCAGTGTTTGTCAATCGCACCATTCATATGAAAAAAATCAAATATATTGGCTTAGATATGGATCACACCTTGATCCGATATCAAACTCAAAAATTTGAAGCACTGGTTTATCAATTTGTGATCGATTACTTGATTCAGCACAAACAATACCCAAGCGATATCAAACATTTCAAATTTGATTTTGCATCCGCCATCCGTGGCTCAGTCGTGGATAGCAAAAACGGTAATATTCTAAAATTAAATCGGTACGGCGCTATTCGTAGAAGTTATCATGGCACCCAATTGATCCAATTCAACGAGCAAAAACAGATCTATCGCAGCACCTATGTCGATTTAAATGATGACAATTATATTGCCATCGACACGTCTTTTTCGATTGCATTCTGTGTGTTATTAGGCCAAATCATTGGATTCAAAGACAAAAATCCCGGTGCATTACCCAGTTATGAAACGATTGCGTTTGACGTCCTGTATGCAGTCGATCAAGTTCACGCCGAAGGACATTTAAAGCGCTATATTGGTCAACATTTAGCAGACTATATTCACCGCGATCCGAAACTTATCGAAGGTTTAAAACGCTATATCAAGCATGGGAAAAAGTTTTTTATTGTCACCAATTCAGATTATGCTTATACCAAATTACTCTTAGATTACGCCATTAATCCATTCTTAGAGCCCGGAGAACATTGGCAAACCATTTTTGAATACGTGATTACGTTATCCAGCAAACCTCGTTTTTTCTATGATCGGCTTAGTTTTCTCAAAGTTAACCCAGAGAACGGTGCTATGTCGAATGTCCTCGGACCTATCCAGCCAGGGATTTATCAAGGCGGTAATGCTAAAC
>CAZBSX010000296.1:0-1956 GCA_964494305.1 uncultured Legionella sp.
TAACCCGGCGCAGAGTGCCTCTAAGTGTAATGCGTGTTGATCAAAACAAAGCGCTTTGATCGGAGGGGTAGCGCTGGGCTGATGCTTTTCATTTTCATACGATAATAATTTGTCAAGTTTGAGGCGGACAGTAAATACTGCGCCTTTATTCGATTCAGATTGAATGGAAATATGGCCTTGCATATGGTCGACTAATTTTTTGCAGATGACCAATCCCAAACCGGATCCGCCATGCCGACGACTGGGCACGTTATCCACTTGATGAAATGCATGAAATAATGTTGCTTGGTCTTTTTCAGAAATTCCAACCCCGGTATCTGAAATAGAAAATGCAATGGTGTAATCTTGTGCGGTTTCTTCTTCGACCGTGGTTCGGATGATGACATGGCCGACGTCGGTAAATTTGACCGCATTGGACAGCAGATTCGACAAAATTTGTTTGATGCGCCAGGGATCACCCAGAACGGTTTTCGGGACGGGTACAGCTGTGATGGGGATCAAATCAAGATTTTTTTTATGTGCAGTTTGCGCGATCATGGCAACGACTTCATCAATACAATTACGTAAATTCACGGGGATATGATCTAAATGTAATTTGCCGGCATCAATTTTAGAGTAGTCTAAAATATCATTGATGATGACCAACAAATCTTGTGCAGATGATTGAATGGTTTTGACATAATCCAATTGTAAATTATCAAGTTTTGTTTCGAGCAAGACATCTGTGAAGCCGATCACCCCATTCATCGGGGTACGAATCTCATGACTCATATTGGCAATAAATTCTGATTTATGCCTGGTTTTTTCCTCAATTTTCTTTTTGTCTAAACTGAGTTCAATGTTTTTGACTTCAAGCATCTCTAAACTTTGTTGCAAATCATGAGTGGCAATTTCAATGTGTTGATTAAATTCTTGCGAGATACTCAGATATTTTTGTTGTAAATGCGCACTGCCTTGCTCAATGATACCCAATTCGTCGGTTTTACTCGTATCAAACGTAACATCATAGTCTTGTCGTAAAATACGTTCCATATTGTGGTGCAAACGTCGGATCGGATAATAGATTTTTTTGGTCAGAAAATAGTGACCAATCCATCCAATAATCAAGCAAAGCAACACGATACCTAGGGTTGAAAGCATCATTTGATAATGCTTGATTAAAAGAAATTTTTTGTCTAAATCTAAGTAAATCCAACCCCGATAATGTTGTAATGCGGGAGAGTTTGGATCAGGATTAACTGCAAGGTTCGCACAAAATGACTGAGGTATGGGTACGATATATTGGATGGCATACGTAGTTTGATGTGGAATGTTTCCAAATTGCCGTTGTTCTGTGTTGAGATAATATAATGGATGTCCTCCGTAGGATGCGAGCAGATGCCCCTGGGTATCGTAAAATGCTGCTGCATTGATTTCGGGATTAAAATGAACCGCGTCTATCGCGGCTTGGAGTGCTTTGGCGTCATGAGTTTGATGATGGAGTTGTTCTAACGTCAGTAATTGACTGATATACGCTTTGCTCAACCGGCTCATTTGTTGTTTCACATTCAACTGATATTGATGTTCGTAAAATAAACCATATAAGAGCGCGAGACAAAGCACTGGGGCAAGGGCTATCAATTTGAGTTGATTTTTAATACTGAGTTTCTTCACGGGCGCTCTTATTGTTTGAGTGATTTGGGATGAGCTGAGTGTAAATTTGTGCTAGTATACCTGACGATGACACCAAATCAAATGTGGAGAAACACGAATGCAAGTGCGAACGCGATTTTCACCAAGTACGACGGGATTATTACACGTTGGGGGTGTGCGAACTGCCTTATATTCTTGGTTGTTTGCGCGCCATCATCATGGGCAATTTTTGTTGCGGATTGAAGATACAGACCAAGAGCGATCGACACAAGCCTCGGTGGCTGCGATTGTAGATGGCATGGCATGGCTAGGTCTGGATTATGA
>CAZBSX010000297.1:0-1948 GCA_964494305.1 uncultured Legionella sp.
ACATTGCAGTCGAAGAAGCGCGTCGTTTGAAGATTCCAGTGATTGGAATTGTGGACACGAATAACGATCCAGACAAGATTGATTACATTATCCCTGGTAATGATGATTCTATGCGTGCTATCAATATTTATCTGTCTTGTGTAGCAGAAGCAATTTTGAATGCAAGTCATGCTTCTGGGCGTGGTCCTGCAGAACCTGAATTTATTGAAGTATAAGTTGCAGGGTCTGTTGCGCGTTTCAGAGTTCGACTTCTCGCGACTTGTTCGCGGAATGTAGGGTTTCTAAAGATGAAATGTCAACAGATCCCAGTATTTGGAGAATACGTTTATGTCGGTAAGCGCTACAATGGTAATGAGCCTCCGCGAACGCACTGGTGCGGGGATGATGGAGTGTAAGAAATTTTTGGTTGCTGCGGGTGGAGACATTGAGCTGGCAATCACAGAAATGCGTAAAGCGGGTCAAGCAAAAGCGGATAAAAAAGCGGATCGCATTGCAGCTGAAGGTATTATTGTTATTGCCCGCAGCAAAGATTTACGTCAAGCAGTTATGCTGGAAATTAACAGCGAAACTGATTTTGCGGCGCGAGATGATGGTTTCATTAGTTTTGGACAGCAAGCAGCGGATACTGCCTTACATACCCAAGTGGATACAGTTGACGCACTCAACGGACAAGAAGTCACTGGTCAGACTAGTACCATCGAACAAGCTAGACAGCAATTAGTTGCTAAAATTGGTGAAAACATTAAAATTCGTCGTTTGGAACACATGCATGCCGCAGCAGATGTTATTGTAGGTTACTATTTGCATGGCAGTCGTATCGGTGTGTTGATTGCGCTGAAAAATGGAGACGCTGAATTAGGACGTGATTTGGCTATGCATATTGCGGCCAGCAAGCCTGTTGTAGTGAAACGTGAAGACGTAAGCTCACAATTAATTGAACAAGAGCGTGATATCTTCATTGCGCAAGCGCGTGATAGTGGCAAGACACAAGAGATTATTGATAAAATGATTGATGGTCGTATCAGTAAATTCTTGGATGAAGTCAGTCTGTATGGACAAGCTTTTGTGAAAGATCCTAATATCAAAGTAGGGCAGTTATTGAAGCAAAAGCAAGTTGAAGTTCTGTCTTTTGTTCGCTATGAAGTCGGTGAAGGGATCGAAAAGAAAGAAGACAATTTTGTTGAAGAAGTTATGGCACAGGTCCGTGAAACATCATGACAGCTGGTAAACCACTTAAATATAAGCGTATCTTACTGAAATGCAGTGGAGAGGCGTTGTTAGGGAAATTACAATTTGGGATCGATCCTGCTATTCTGGATAGTTTGGCACATGATATTGCCGAATTGGTCGCAATGGGTGTTGAAGTAGGTTTGGTGATTGGTGGTGGTAATTTATTTCGAGGTAAGGCATTGTCTGCAGTAGGTCTTGGTCGAGTTACTGGCGACCATATGGGCATGTTGGCCACGGTGATGAATGCGTTGGCCTTGCGTGATGCGCTGGAGCGCATTGATTTACCGGCGCGAATCATGTCAGCAATTCCTATGTTGGGTGTGGTTGATCCTTACCATCGTAGGAAAGCAATGACGCATTTGCGCAATGGGCAAGTGGTTATTTTTGCTGCTGGCATTGGTAATCCGTTTTTCACTACCGACACCGCAGCATGTTTGCGTGCGATTGAGGTTGGGGCTGAGATTGTTCTGAAGGCGACTAAAGTGGATGGGATTTACTCCAGTGATCCAGTCCAGAACCCTGATGCAGTCAAATATGATTTTTTAACGTATCGTGATGTGTTAAGTAAAGGCCTAGAGGTTATGGATTTGACCGCGATTTGTTTGTGCCAAGACCAACATATGCCTTTACAAGTATTTAATATGTCGACCCCGTCTGTGTTGAAGAAAATCGTGATGGGAGAACCCGTGGGTACTATTGTAGGAGATCATGATGATCG
>CAZBSX010000298.1:0-1944 GCA_964494305.1 uncultured Legionella sp.
CGCGTAGCGATTAAGCCTTCTTTATTGACGAGACCTTCACCGCTAATAAAATCATCCATCCGTTTGACGGTACCATATTGTCCCACGCCATAAATGCGCCAACTGGTGAAATAACGTTGTTTTTCGGTGAGGGGCAATTGTGCAACTACACCACGACTACCGCCGTACGATAGGGATAAATTGTTGCTTTCAGGCGATTTTATTAACGAATACGGCAATTTTTCAGCGATCGTGATATAAGCGGTGTAGGTGTTGCCCGTTTCACCGGTGATGGTGATTGCTGTTTCGACTCCAGGTTCAATTTTATATGAGAGTTTGAATTTGACTTTTTGGAGATCACCGAGGATTGCTTGTTGATTTTGAAGCTGCTTTGAGATATCTGCCAAAGCTTGGATATAGGTATCTTCTTGTGAGGGTTGAATTGAAAAATGACCTTGCTCTGTCGCAGTCGCAAAATGAACATATTCATGCGCCATTGTATCGATATCGGCCAAAGCTGCTTGTGATTGCCGGACGCCGAGGGCTTCTTTGGCCATCTCGGAATCATATTCATCGCGAAATACAGCGGCAAGCGCTGTAATTTGTTGTTCTGGCGATTGTTTTGAATCCATCGCTGCATCAAATTTTTGTGCCGCAACTTGTTTTTGATAGGAGGAAAGCGCAATTTTTGCTGCTTTAGCGTAGGTTTTTTGGCATTCATTGGGCATCTCGGTTGCTGGTAATTTGGAAATCCAAGAGTAAGCCTCGCCACTGAGTGTATCAATCCGTTTGTTTTGAATCGCAAGCTCATACTCACCACGATCTATCTGTGCAAATACTGAACTCAGGTTTTTTTCTTCGCGATCTATTGCTTCGGTCTCAAGATGGTTTTGGACTAAGTATGCTCGGTAATGCTTGAAAAACTCTCTGAGTTCTAATAGTGCGCGCAGCCGAGCATGATCTTGATTATCAGATAAACCTAATTGATCGATGGTGTTTCGAGGTTTAGGAACACCAGCTTGCAGCGTTTCAACTGCAGCACTGAACTTATCTTTAATCTCCGCGTCATTTGAGAATTCCTGCTCAATTTTTCTTTTGATTTCTTGAATATTTTTTCCAGTAAACGTACCGTGTTTTACGCTGGTGCCACCATGCTCAGAAATAAAATTGATAACTTTGGTTTCAATATTCATGCCTGGATAGGCTTGAGCCGTGTTAATTTGTTTGTCGCTTAACCGAAATCCATAGAGGGTAACTGTAATGTCGCCTGTGTTTGGGTTTACGAAAGCAAATGGTTCTGAACATAAAAGATTAGTGGTGTTATTGTCCATCGTGGAAAAAATTTTTTCCAAACTATACATGGCATTGCTATCATTCAGAATGCTTTTTTTATTCTCTAGGCGTTTCTTGTCGTTTTTCCCACTTACTTTTTGAGCATCTAAATCTTCTTTGGATTTACGATAATGCTCAAGTTTTGCAAGTGTTGTATTCTCCCAACGTTTTTCTGTTCTAAGGTCTGAATTCAGCAGATTAATGTCACCCCCACGAACTCTACCTTTCTTGTATTCTTCTGTGTTTGCATATACATTTACATACTCTCGAACTTTGTGTTTTTTCCCCTCTTTATCGGTGTAGATAGAATACTCTTCGTTGTATTGAGCATAGTACAATTGATAAAAATTGAGATCTCGGTTTGCTTGGTCTTGAGTGGCGTAGATATTGTTCCATATGGCGTTATCAAACCGTTCTTTCTCGAGGGTTTGAAAGGCTGTATCGGATATCTTATCTTGCGTGAATTGTTTGATATCGTAAATATTTCTGGCCATGAGCAAGTCATTTTTAAGATTTTTTCGACGCATTTCGACATAGACTCGCCGATCTTCTTGGCCAAAGCGGAGTTTTTGAAACAGAGCTCGGCTGGATTTCATTGGAGCAGTATCATGCCACGTGAGATTGCCCAAACCT
>CAZBSX010000299.1:0-1915 GCA_964494305.1 uncultured Legionella sp.
CATATGATTTTTTATAACAGGGATTTGGTGATGAAAAAATATCAAGCAGCGGCGTTCAAATGGCGACATTTTCATGGAGAAGTGCATTGAAGCTGACCATGGCAAATTAAAACAGCTCATCAACCCGGTTCGGGGTTTTCAGTCAATGAAAACCCCCTATGCAACCATAAAAGGATTTGAAGTCATGCGCATGTTCAAAAAAGGTCAATTTGATATTTGGTTGTATGGCAATCGCAATGAAGTCTCTTTTGTCAAAGAGTTATTTGAAGTTTACGGCTGAATCTTGTCCAGAATTTGTCTTTTTAACATCTCGATATTTTTTGCAACGGCGCCTCCATTTTTCAAAGCACGTGCGTGAATAGGTTGTTGAACCAAGACCCAACAACCCATTTCATCAATTAGCAGAAAAAAATGCCGCAGCCAACACCGCTCCATCCCCCCCGAGAATTTCGGCTACTGCTGCATCATACGCTGGAGCAGGGAGCTCCTCCGGAGGACGCTCACCAAAGCGCCATTTGGGCATATAGGGATATAACAAAGACGCAACTGTAGCCAGCGCTGCTAATTGCCAACTCACGGCCAATAAGCCCATGACCAATAAAGGCCGCGCAGCAGCAAGGAGGAAATCATTAAAAAACTGTCCTCGCATTTTTTCCAATTCACCGTTGATCTTGTAAGTCCCAAATTGCGCCCGCATCCAAGCTGCAAGCTTATCCGCACTACCATACATAGCAAATCCGGCAACACAGACCAACAAGCATATGGTCGAAACCGCCGTAGAAATCGCGGCCAAGAACACTAAGTATGACACGGTAATCGACAGAGCCGCTAGCATAAGCGCGATATATTTGACTCGAAGTTCTAAGCGAATGTCAGCCAAGATCTTGAGTTCAAACCCTGTGAACGCTGCCTCGTTAGCATCTCTAGGCTCATCATTAGCCTCCAGTCGTTCTTCAGCCTCCAGTCGTTCTTCCTCTTGCCTGAGCAGTAATTCCTGCTCTTTGTTATTCCAAGCACATTCTTTTCGATACCAGTGAATCCCCAACCACACAAAATCATACACCAACGTCATGGCCAGCAATGTATTGGCAAACGGATCGGAAAAATGCCAAACTGACGCATAGTTGGTAAGCAGATTCACCAACATCCAAATGAGATCATTCGCAAGATGTTCGAGACGCGTGAAAAACTCTTGCTTAATTCGGTCCCACTGATCAATCTCTCGTTCGCCAGGTCTTTGTGATATGGCATGTTTATAGATCGCCGAAAAATGCGCTGCTGACCGTAATACGAACAAAGCCACACTCAAAACATTCAATACACTGGTGGGCTGATCGAGCGCAGAACGATTTAACGGATGCCCCCATAATGTATTTTGAGCGTCGATCCAGTGTCGTTCAGACGCCAATGTCCAAAACGTCTTGAATTCTAAGCGTGAAAAAACCGTCAGTAATCGATAGAGGTTGAGACAAGACAAAAGTGTGATCAATTTTGACACGTGCCACGGCGCTGACAAATATTCTTGAACATCTTTTAAAAATTGTGCTAACGATTTTTGCCATTCTGTTTTTTCAGGCTCAGATTGAGCAGAAATATCTCGTTCTTTTACAAACAAGGCTTTGCGATCTTTGTAAAGCTGAGCTTCCGCCGTATTATCAGCAATTTCAGCATCTCGAATTAAAAAATCGGTATAAGCTTCTAAATAGTATTTGGCTTGAGTTTTGTAGGCGACTGGCAGATCTTTCACATCAAGATTGACCAACATACTCAAAATCTGATATTCCAATTCGGCCGACGTACGATTGTAAAAAGAGAAGCGATAAAAATCAGCATCAGACTCATCACTCAAAATCGTTCCATGCTGCCCAAAATTCAGGTGATGATCAGGTGTAGCATAATTATCCTGCTTCAATAT
>CAZBSX010000300.1:0-1909 GCA_964494305.1 uncultured Legionella sp.
CAATATTGGAAATATAAGCATAATTGACCTTTATAAAAACAATACTCGACAAATCCACACCGATGCAATTATTCCAGCCAAGTCTGCCAATAAGCCTGCTGGAATCGCATGTCGGGTATAACGAATATTGACTACACCGAAATAGACAGCGATCACATAAAATGTCGTTTCCGTACTTCCCATCATCGTGCCAGCCATTTTGGCAATTAAAGAATTACCGCCAAATTGATGCATCAGATCTGCCATCAATCCATTGGACGCACTGCCAGAAAATGGTCTGATTAAAGCCAAGGGCAATAATTCGGGTGGCATCCCCCATTTTGTCAACAGCGGTCCTAATCCGGCAAACAAGAGTTCGAAAAATCCTGAAGCACGCAACATCCCAATCGCAACCAACATCGCGATCAAATATGGGATCAAACTCATACTCGTAGAAAACCCGTCTTTGGCGCCATCAACAAATGCATCAAACACATTGATTTTTTTTATTGCCCCATAAATTGGAATACCCACGACGAACAACAAAAATAATCCATTCGAAAAAGCGGTCATTACATTCATTAGCGGTCTCTTTTTTTAATTCGGTACATAGGTAATTTCGCCAAACTTTTTACGGCGACAATAGCAACGCAAGTAGAAATAGTCGTCGCAACCAATGATGTAACGATAATGCCTGTTGGATGATCAGCGCCATTTGCTGCCAAATATGCAATTGCAGTTGCAGGAATCAATTGTACACTCGAGGTATTAATTGCAAGAAAAGTACACATTGCATTGGTTGCAGTATGCGCATGCGTATTCAAGCGTTGTAATTCTTTCATGGCTTGTAATCCAAATGGTGTCGCTGCATTCGCCATGCCCAGCATATTGGCCGCAATATTTAAAATCATAGCACCCATGGCAGGATGATCGACTGGGACATCCGGAAAGAGACGTCGCATGATCGGCTGTAACAGTCTAGATACAATCTTGATCAAACCCGAATCAGACGCGATGCGCATAATCCCTAACCATAAGGCCATCACTGCTGTCAAACCCAATGCTACTTCAAATCCAATTTTGGCTGACTCTGTCACTGCATTCACAACTTGGTCCAAGCGCCCTTGAATCGCCCCT
Source organism: uncultured Legionella sp. (assembly GCA_964494305.1). GTDB lineage: Bacteria > Pseudomonadota > Gammaproteobacteria > Legionellales > Legionellaceae. Next base: position 1,117 of record CAZBSX010000300.1, read on the forward strand.
ACAATCACCGATAAACACAATAACGCTAACCAAATGATATTCAACATGCTTGTTCCTTAGCAACGCTTAAGGTAAATTAACTCACCAAGCATAAATTGAGTTGACCTCCGATGCAATTGCGTCTTCAGACATTCAGTAAGATATTTTTAATAGTAGCCTCATGTCAGGTGAATTGTGCTCCAACCAACGCTTATTCATTTTGTGCGCCTAATTTCAAACAGCAAACCCAGCACGCATTAAATCACATATACGCACCCTCACAGCACTCTCTACCTAGGACGCTGCCGAAACGGATTCAGTACTTCAGTACATTATTTTTAGACAAACCCTACGCATTAACTGCATTAGGTGAAGGCACACACGGTCAGTTTGACCAAGCCCCGTTGTACCGCTTTGATGCATTTGATTGCCAAACTTATGTAGAAACCGTATTGGCATTAGCGCTCGCCGATTCTCCAGCGCATTTCAAACAGTGTATCAATCAGATTCGCTATGCCAACGGCAAAATAGACTATATGCAACGGCATCATTTTACATCCCCAGACTGGAATCAATTCAATCAACAACAAGGGGTGCTTAAAGATATTACGACAACCATCGTCGACCAAGATCACCACCTCATCGCGCGCTACGCCAACGCTGAGATTGCGGTAAGCACTTGGTATCGACATTTTGATCTGGCTAAAATTCGCCTCTGCCATGCTTCAAAGTCTTACGCAAAACAACAGCTTTATCGCTTACAAAAACGCGCAGAACATCTTCCGAATAAGCGCTCGCATCTCGCGTATATCCC
>CAZBSX010000301.1:0-1888 GCA_964494305.1 uncultured Legionella sp.
AAGGGTTAACTGTGCAGCAAGCAGTCGCAGAATTGGAAACCATGCAAGCGGAATGTCCAGAGGTATTGTCTTTGATTGATGCCTTGAACATGTCAACGCGAGGTATTGTTCGATAGCAGTGCTGTTGGGCCAAGGCCCAACCTACAGTACATAACTTAGGACGGCCTACATCCCACGCTGTATGTGGGGGATCCAGAGATCCTGAAAATTGGTGGATCCTACGGACAAGCCGTAGGAAATTGGATTGGTACATACGTTGCTTACGAAGAAATGGAGAGCTCAGCAATTCTGCTGCATACGGAGTTCAGAACATCCCATCCTTGTTGTTGGATCTCTACTAGGTGTTGATAGTCTGTTTCTCTAAGCCCTTCTAAAAGATCTAATCCCATGTTTTCATGGTTTTCATCAACGGTTGCATGGATTTTAAAATAGTCGGTTTCTGAGTATTGCGCCATGACTTTATGCGCTTCAATGAAAAATAAATGCGCACTCGCTTCTAAAACCAAGTGAACTAAAACGGTTTTCTCAGCGCTATCTAGTGTAAACATTTTCCAAGAAAACCAGCATGAACATGCATCTAAAATAGGATCCCATTTAGGTGGTCGTTCTTTGCGATCATGCATTAAAGAGATATCATGTCCGAACTCTTCAGCAAGATGTTGATGGGTAATTTTTTCGAAGCTATGATTGTCGTTTAAAACCGAGCGGAGCATCACCGTTTTTTGAAAATAGTTTGAAAACACTTGGATACAGTCTAGCAGCTGCATGCGGGTTTTAGCATCCTCGATTTGGGTGCTTTGGATCAATGTCATAAGTGAATTCTTAGCAAATCTAGTCGTAAATTCCTTATTTTTTGCTAATAAATAATCCAGATTAATTTTTTCCGTCGGCATGAGTAGGATTCCTTTCAGATATTGCCACGTCTATTTTGGGGCTTCAATTTTTTTGATTATAGCAAATCTTGCTTCTCGTATTCCTATTTTTGTTGCTTAGCACCTGATTTTAGCACGTGATTTTCATCGGTTTCCAATGTGGATCCTGCCGCAGATTGCGTCAGTTCTTGGATATAGTGTTGTGCAGCTTTCAGGGGATTATCAAGAGGGAGCTCTCCAATCAAATGATCAATTTTGGTTTGAAACGCTTGAATGCCATTGAGGTTACGAGCATTAAGGGGTAAGTCCATGTTCTGAGTGTTGAGGATTTGCAACTGCACGATAACGCTCGTGATATCTCGTAAAGTTTGATATTCCTTGGTGCCGTGATCTAAGACGTTCATAAATATTTGGATGGCATTGTTGATTTTTATAAGTGCATTGTCATTCGCAATATTGTAACGGTTTATTTCTTGTCCGATGTCGCGCGCAAAAAACGTGTGACTATGTTGTTGAATGCGTTGTTCTTTCTTTTGTAGGTAGGTTTCTCGATATGTTGCAGCGTTGGTTAATGCAGTTAATAACTTCTCCCTACGCTCAATATGTTTCGGATCTAGTATTTGAGCCAACTGATTGGTTTTTTCTTGAAATTCTTTCAATTTAGCTGCTTTTTCATTTTTGATCTGTCCTTGCTGCGTCATGGCCTGATCTAATTTTTTGTTATGTGTTTGTCCACGCAAAGTTTGACAGATTTTGTTGGTGGCTTTAATTTCGGATTTTAATTTTGGGATGATTTGCTGCGATTCATTGACCTCAGCCTGAGCGGTTTTAAGTTCTTTCAGATCTTCTTCTTCACTTAATAAGAGATCCTTTTTTTCTTGCAGAGGGCCGACGGCGTTCTCATATTCGTCAAAACCGTTGAGCGCAAAGCTGATTTCTGCAATCTCTTTTTCTATTGTCTCTATTTTTTTGTGTTCATCTGCAACCTCAAAAAATCTGGATTGTTACTTGTTTTG
>CAZBSX010000302.1:0-1886 GCA_964494305.1 uncultured Legionella sp.
GGCGGCGCCGTGGTGCATTACGTAACGCCCTATCTGAATTCTCACCCTGTTTTGGCGATAGAGGCAGATGACGAGGTCATCCGGCTTGCATCCCAGTATTTTATGCTCGATACCATCCCTGCTCTCACTATTCTACATCAAGAAGCCCAGACGTTTATCGCTCAGGCTAACCCATCCTATCAGCATATTTTAATTGATATTTACACTGCCACTGGGTTTCCCAAATCTTGTGCACAACAAGATTTCTTCGCACAGTGTAAACAACATTTAGCCGCTGATGGTTTTTTAGCCCTTAATTTGGTGAATTTTCAGCAAGAATTCCCTATTTTCACTCATCTCAGAACAGTGTTTAACCAAGTTACCCTGTGTATCCCTACGCCATCTTCTGCCAATATGATTATTTTAGCGACTCACTCCTCAGAAGCCCTACTTGCACTCGTGAATGCTAACCCCAAGCTTAAAACTTTGGTATGGGACAGTGTTTTTGGGTATATGGCTCGAATCGACGCAATCTAGGCTAGATCTTGGCCTAACAACCGTGCTTTATTGAATCGGTTGGGCCAAGGCCCAACCGACGCATCAAAACGCAACAATCAATCAAAAAACAATCTTACTGTTTTATTTTTAACCAAATTATGGTATAATAGATCAAGAATTCTCATTACTTCATAGAGGAAATAGTGATGTCAAACGACAAAAACGGGGTTAATCCCAATCAAGACGCTCAAGTAGACGAGCGCGTGGAATCCTATCAAATGTTTGCTAAGCTAGCTCAGCAAACCAGTGCGTATCGCAAAACATGGGCTGATTATCAAGCCAGTATTGCACACGAAGAATTGTCTTTCCCTATATTTGGAATGATCGATAACCTAGTCACAGATTTTGGGGATTTTTTCTCAGACGCTCAAACATCTAAAATCAAATCTGGACCCATTGTTGCGCCCAATTCAGATATGTTGGCGTATTACTCACGTATGCGAGATCATGCATTTTTTAATCATCTGTATACATTACAACCCGAAAATATGGACGGCACATCGTATGAAGCACAAATTTTTGCATCAGATGAGACGCCGCTTATATCAACCGAAACATTTAGCAAGCGCTATCGCAAAGTTTATCGTGAGCAATTGCGAGAACTCGCTGGTATTGAAGACAAGCTTGCAAATACCTTTAACATGCAAAGAACTTGGATGGACTATATCCTTGAAACAGCCATTCCGACTTTTCTATTAAAGCTTATGGCCTATGAAAATTTTCAAGCGTTTATGTACAGACAAGCCAATGAATTAACTGAAGATTATGCTGTCATTACAGCAAAATTGGAGTCAATCCGTATAAAATTTAATGAACGTTGGGAACGAGAATACCAAATCCCTGCGCCATCATTAGAAAAATTAGCATTTGCACCTAATGTCAACCTAGTCTATCAACATGTCTCAGCACTCCAAAATGAGCGTTTATTTGACGTATATTGTCATTACCAAGAACATACAACTGTAGGTACATTGACAGATTTTTATCGTTTAGCTTGCCAGGTTCATCACCAAACATCAAAAAACTCAGATCCATCTGATGCAGAAGATAATTTAAAACGCTTGGACGCTATCATGACACATGTGGAATCTATCCATCCAAGTATGCGTAGTATCTTAACCCATGAAAAAGCAACTGTAGTCCAAGAAATGGACTTAGCTGATCGCATGAGCAACCACGATGTTACCTCAGAAGAAAAAATAAGTTTCCTTGCAGGTCTTACAGAAAAATTTGAAACGTTCATCCAAAATAGAACCCTGAATAATTTACGTGATGTGCATAGCCATATCCGTAATCACACCAAATACCGACATAATTCGTTTGTAAAACAAACGCTCATGTTATTAGCA
>CAZBSX010000303.1:0-1884 GCA_964494305.1 uncultured Legionella sp.
TTGGGGCTGTGTCCAATTCATCGTAAGAGTTTTATTCGCTGAGTTGGTTGGGCCAAGGCTCAATCTACGAGAATGATTGCAAAATTTATATGCTCATCATATTTTTCAGGTACTGAACTGCCGCATCTTCTTCGTTCGGATCTAAAGTATGCGATTGGACCAAATCACAAGAAAATTCAACAAATTTTTGTATTTTTTCTTCAATGCTTAAAACCACATTTTGATACTGATCTTGAAATTGAGTATCGAGACGATTCGCAATAGCTTGAAGTTGTGAAAGAGTCACGCGTCGTTTGATGGGATGAGTGTGAGCAAGTTTTTTAACTGTACTTTTCAAATTTATGATTTGATCATCTTGTTTAAGAGAAATTTTGTTTAGACAGTAAAATGCAGATAGTGCAACAAAAGCATCCGGTTGAATTAGAGAAAATAATTGTTCACGCTGTTTGATGGTGACAGTAGAGTCAGTGTTCAATGCAAGTAAAGGACGGTGTATGTCTGCTAAAACAATTTTTCCCCAAGCTGTCCTACCTTGGGTGAATTTATGATATGTTCCCGTTGGGTTAGAAGAGAAAAGATATTTAAAAGTTTCTCCATCTAGCTCTAGTATACCGAGACCCCATTGGCTATAAACTAAAGCTAGAGGATGTTCTTCCGATGTAATTTTAGATAAAAAACGCCCCTGGTCGTCATAGACGTTAAAATAATGTAGCCCCGTTAAAAGAGACGTATAAACATATTTAAAGATAGTTTTTACTTGTCCTTGGGCGTCACTAAAGACAAAAGTGCCAACGTGGCGTGTACTAATAAGCGTACCCATTTTTTCGTCCGTGCTCGTATTTTTAATCTCGAGGCATTGTTGATCGGCGCATGAAAATTCCTTGATGTTGAATGTATCAGGAATAGAATCAAGCGAGCCTGCATACAGAGAGAAAGAGAGTAATCCAGATAATATTGTTAATAGTAAACGCATAGCTAACCTCTATTTGTTGTTCGGGGGTATACTGTTAAGACTCAGACTCCACGAAGGTGATTTTAATTTCTTTGCCTTCATCAGAAAAGCCACAAATTACTTTTGAGTTTTTCTGGACAGTGATGACTTTGTCATCGGCATACAGTGTTTGATTCCAAAACCAATCGATGCTTCGATAATGGAGCATATATACGCCTAATTGATTGTGATCAGAGTCATCAAAGGTAATCATAGCGGTATCATTGAATTTATTGGTCGCTATATCGAATAAAGATCGGCTTGGACTCAAGGTTCCTTTGTGCGATACACCTCTCGAGTCAATTAAATCATAGGCTATCGTAGCTGTCTTACTATTGTTCGTAATTAAAAAAACCACACCATTTGTTGGTGTTGTGTTGTTTAGAATCTTTTCTCCGGTAGATGCACAACATATGGCACACCACAAGCAGCTTACAAGTAGAATAATTTTTTTCATGATGAATGGCCTTCTAAGATCCAAATGGATATTTGTTATACTTAAAAATGTATGAATATTCAACCACCCCATGAAATTTACCATGCTTAAAGTTCAATTGTGTGTTAAAATGTCTATCTTTTGAACTAGGACACACTTTTTATATGACATTTTCAACACTTGGCTTATCTGAGCCTATTTTACGGGCCCTTACTGAGCTTGGCTATCAAACGCCAACACCCATCCAAACCCAAGCAATTCCTCCTATTTTACGCGGTTTGGATTTACTGGCTTCTGCACAAACTGGTACCGGAAAAACAGCGGGATTTACTTTGCCCATCCTCCAGAAATTATCGCAACAACCCCGTGCTAAAAATAATCATGCGCGGGTGTTGGTCTTAGCACCTACGCGTGAATTGGCTGCTCAAATTCATGAAAGCGTGGTGCAATATGGTCA
>CAZBSX010000304.1:0-1869 GCA_964494305.1 uncultured Legionella sp.
TCGAGTCTCTCCTTTCGCACCATATTGTGTGATAACACGAATGTATGTTGATAGTTCTCTAATAATCTTGTGGTTTTAAAAAGAGGTGATGAAATGGCGGTTTCAGTTGAATCTTTGAGTGGTTTGAAGCGTAAAATGACGATTTCGGTGCCTGCGGAAGATTTTACGAGAGAATTTGACTCTAGAATCAAAAAACTGGCTAACAAAGCAAAAATTGATGGGTTTCGCCCGGGGAAAGTCCCGATGAACGTGGTGAAGCAACGGTATTCTTTTACGGTAACGCAAGAGGTTGCGCAAGAGTTAATTCAAACTAGTTTATACCAAGCATTACAAGAACACGAGCTGACACCAGTGGCATCTCCCGATATTCAACCCGAGCAAATCGCACCCGGACAACCATTCCCTTACCACGCAACGTTTGAAGTTTTTCCTACGTTCGAAGTCAACGAATTAGATGGCGACAAAGTGACATTGGTTTCATCAGAAGTACAGGAACATGATTTAGATAAAATGATCGACAGTCTGCGTGAAAAAAATAAAGTATGGCAAGATGTAACACGTGCATCGAAATCTGGCGATAAGTTGGTCATTGATTTCGAAGGATTTGTAGATGATGTTGCATTTGCTGGTGGTAAAGCAGAAAACTTTGAAATCATTTTGGGCGCCGGTTCAATGATTCCTGGTTTTGAAGATGGCTTGATTGGATTAAAAGCAGGTAAAACAAAAGAACTGAATGTGACTTTCCCTGCGGAATATGGTCATGCAGATTTGGCGGGCAAACCCGCGCGTTTCCAAGTGACTGTAAAAAAAGTGATGCAAGGGGCATTGCCTGACGTAGACGATGAATTTGCCAAATTATTTAATATCAAAGAGGGCGGTGTTGCTGCATTACGTGCTGACATCAAAGAAAATATGACGCGTGAATTAACCCGACGTGTTAGCTCTTTAAATCGGGAAACGATTTTTGATAAACTGCTTGAGAAAAATACGTTTGATATTCCAGAGGCTTTGGTGGACCAAGAAATTGAGCATTTGAAGCATGAAATGTATCATCAAGTCTTTGGACATGAACATTCGGATGATGAAAAAATTCCTGATTTTCCACGTGCAATGTTTGAAGCAAAGGCTATTCGTCGCGTACACTTAGGATTGTTGTTTTCAGAATATGTAAAAAAACATCATATAGAGGTTGATGCTTCGCGTGTAGATGCTATGATTGAATTGTTTGCGAGCGCGTATGAACGCCCAGAAGAAGTTCGGGCTTGGTATCGAAGCAACAAAGAACGTCTAGCTGAAATTGAAGCGTTGGTGATGGAAGAATTGGTTGCGGATCAGATTGTATTGACCGCTACGGTGGTTCCAAAATCACAGTCTTATGATGAAATCATGCATCCGCCACAACAGGATGAGAAAAAATAAAGGAGAGTTAACGATGGTATGGACAGCAGAAGGAAGCATGAAAGCAGTTAGCGGCCTAGTTCCGATGGTCATCGAGCAAACCTCTCGTGGTGAGCGATCTTATGATATTTATTCGCGTCTCTTGAAAGAACGGATTATTTTTTTATTAGGCGAAGTAGAAGATCATATGGCCAACTTGGTGGTCGCGCAGTTGCTATTTCTTGAATCAGAAAATCCCGAAAAAGATATTTTTATTTATATTAATTCTCCAGGCGGAGTCGTAACTGCAGGACTTGCGATTTACGATACGATGCAATTTATTAAGCCGGATGTGAGTACACTGTGTATTGGACAAGCTGCCAGTGCTGCGGCCTTGTTATTGTGCGCAGGTGCGGAAGGAAAACGGTTTTGTTTACCTAACTCCCGCGTCATGATTCACCAACCGTTGGGCGGATATCGGGGGCAAGCTAC
>CAZBSX010000305.1:0-1868 GCA_964494305.1 uncultured Legionella sp.
ATATGTTAGCGGATGGGGTGGCAATTTTAGCCAGCCAAGATATTGTATTTGGTGAAATCGATCGGTAATTTCTGTGGATAACCGACCTAAATAGATGCAAAGAGGTTAGAAAATTATGTCTGATAATGCAACAATCGCACTGCAGGCGCATGTCAGTTCTGCCGGCTTGGCGAAAATAGATCATTGGATTGCCAAATATCCTGCCGAACAGAAACAATCTGCAGTGATGAGCGCATTGATGGTGATTCAAGAAGAGCATGGCTATTTAAGTGATGATGCTATGACTGCGCTAGCAGAATATTTAAATATGGCGCCGATCGCTGTGTTTGAGGTGGTTAATTTTTACACGATGTATGAGCGTGCACCTGTCGGCCAGCATGTGATTAATGTGTGTACGAATATATCGTGTCAATTACGCGATTCAGCACAGATTGTGAGCCATTTAGAAAAAAAATTAGGCATTAAATTGGGTGAAACGACCGCTGATCAACGATTTACCTTGCGTGCTGTGGAGTGTTTAGGTGCTTGTGTGAATGCCCCCATGATGCAAATTGATAAAGCGTATCACGAGAACCTAACGCCATCCGTGGTCGATGATATTTTAGAAAATTATAAATAGGGGCTGTTGAAGCTATGGTTGAATTAAATCAAGTTTGTTATCGCACCTTGCATCTCGATAAGCCCTGGACGCTCGAAGCCTATAAAAGTGTTGGGGGATATCAAGCTTGGCAACGGATTTTACGTGAGCAAACCCCGCCGAAACAAATCGTTGAAACGCTCAAATTGTCTGCGTTACGTGGGCGTGGTGGTGCTGGCTTTCCGACTGGATTAAAGTGGAGTTTTATTAACCGAGACGCGCCAGGGCAGAAATACGTCGTGTGTAATTCTGACGAAGGCGAACCAGGTACTTGCAAAGATCGTGATATTTTACGATACAATCCTCACCAATTGATCGAAGGAATGGCTATCGCAGGTTATGTCATGGGTGCGACAGTCGGATACAATTATATTCGAGGCGAATTTTGGGAGCCTTTTGAACGCATGGAAGCTGCATTAGAGGAAGCGTATGCAGCGGGTTTTTTAGGTAAAAATCTTGGTAAATCAAATTTTGATTTTGATCTGTACAATCACATGGGGGCCGGTGCCTATATCTGCGGAGAAGAAACGGCCTTACTCAATTCGTTAGAAGGTAAAAAAGGTCAACCCCGATTTAAACCGCCGTTCCCAGCCAATTTTGGGCTATATGGTAGGCCGACCACGATCAACAATACGGAAACATTTGCTTCCGTCCCTGTCATTATGGAGAAAGGCGGCGAATGGTTTTTAAATTTAGGCAAACCTAATAACGGTGGTACCAAATGTTTTAGCGTCAGTGGTCATGTCACCAAGCCGGGCAATTTTGAAATTCCGTTGGGGACGCCCTTTAAGACTTTATTAGAATTAGCGGGTGGTTTACGTAAAGGTCGGACGTTGAAAGCCGTTATTCCTGGCGGGTCTTCGATGAAGGTACTTCCTGGTGAATTAATGATGACATTGGATATGGATTACGACAGTATCCAAAAAGCAGGATCAGGATTGGGGTCAGGCGCTGTGATTATTATGGACGATACCACGTGTATGGTGGATGCGTTATATCGTTTGTCAGAATTTTACATGGATGAATCGTGTGGACAATGTACGCCATGTCGCGAAGGCACGGGTTGGATGGTGCGGTTGTTACATCGGATCAAATCTGGACATGGAGAACCAGGAGATATCGAACGTTTGGTCCATGTTGCAGATAGTATCGAAGGGCGAACCATTTGTGCGCTAGGTGAAGCAGCCGCTTGGCCGGTACAAAGTTTTGTGAAACATTTTTATCAAGAATT
>CAZBSX010000306.1:0-1845 GCA_964494305.1 uncultured Legionella sp.
TCTTGACCCCGGACATTATCAATCGCTGCAAAGAATTTGTCATGTCGTATCTTGACGACACGCGAGCAAAAATCGCTGAAAAAAGATGGGATGATTTGGCGTTACCTGATTTGAATATATCATGGATTCAAGATTGGATGACCACAGTTAAACGTGCTTTTAGAGTTGTTTCATATCTGACCTGGGGTGCGGCTTTTGCAGCTGGCCCTATTCCTTTTATTTTGACTCGTTTTGTATTTCCTACTGTATTTTCTTGGTTAAAGACATTCGTCAAACGGTTGTTTGCTGATTCGCAGTCGACCCTGGTACAAGTGTTAATTGGTTTGGATGATGTCTTTGCTGATCTTTCCAAAGCAGTGGAGCTATTATTTAGTAAAGATCATACGACGTTGACCATTGGCGAGTTGAACCAAAATATCTTACCCCTCTTTAAAAATAAAGCGATTCAATTGTTATTGAATAAACTGGGTGAATTTGAAGACGCTGGGCCAATGGCTGCTTTATATAAATTGATTCCAGATATCACAAAAGCGCTGGAGCCGTATCAAGATTTACTGTGTACGGACTTGAAAAAACCTGAAATTATCATGACTGTGGTGATTAAGGTATTACAATCTGATTTGATCAAATCGATGATGGATGCAGAGGAATACGCCGGTATGATGCAAAATATTCAGGCGTTACCGTCAGATTTTGCGGCTAATTTTACAGACTGCACCTTGCCTCAGTTGATGACTGTATTCAAAGTATTAGCGCATCCCAGATTTAATCAATTGTTAACCCAACTCCCGCCGAATCATACATTCAGTGATTTGCTGATTTGGTTGAATGCGGATAGTGTAGATTTGCCAGCGGATGTTCAAACGCCTATTCGAGAATTACGTGATTATCAAAACAATCATGAACGTATTGCACAAGAGACTCAGCACGCATATCGTACTATGAAACATACATTCACTTTACGGGCAGAAGATTTGCAGGCTCATATGGCCAGTTTGGTGCACCGACCGAAAATGCCTGAAGCGCCAATATCAGCAACATTTTGGACGAATTTACACAATATTCAATGGGTGAAATTGGGTATCGCTTATCTTTGCGTGCTCTTAGCCAATTATTGGTTATTGAGTTTTGGGATTGGATTAGTCACTGTGACGTTTGGCTTGGTGGTCGTGGCCCCCATGGTGTACGAGATGATCACGCAATATGCTCAGGATAAAGCTCAGCATTTTCCTGGTGGGATTATCCCACCTTTCTTGAGCCAGCCTCCACAGCTTGAGGGGGCCGCGAGAGCACAAGTACCAGCAGTGCTGCAAGTATCAACATCGCCTGTTACGTTGTTTTATGCGGCAATGCATAGGTTGTCAATTGTAGATTTCGGAATAGGAATGCAAATGCCTGCGCGGTTATAACGTAGATTGCGGCGCAGGGACATTCTCATCTTGAATCTGTTGATGATACAATAAACTGACAACGGTAAAGAGTCCGGCGCCGAGTAATGCAACCATATAGCCTTTGTTCTCACTCACATATTTGCTGCATTGTTCTAAATAGGTGGGTTGTTTTGCTAGACACTGTTTGTATTCAATCGTGTCCAAAGAAGTCCGTGGTTTCACAAAATTGTTTTTCTCAGCGCATTGTTGTTTTAACCAAGTTAAGACGGGTGCAATATTTGTCTCTACTTGTTGATACGCTATCACATCTTGCGGTAAAAATTTCGAGCGTCCTGCTTTACCCAGTGCATACTGGTGGAAGTCATATCCTGTTGCGAAGCGTTCTGGGGATTGAGTTGAGGTCAACAAAACATAATACATCGCATTTGCCGAGTAATACGCGTGATTGATGCTT
>CAZBSX010000307.1:0-1809 GCA_964494305.1 uncultured Legionella sp.
GCATTCGCTCAAGATGGGGTTAATATTGCAGTTGGACCAGGCGCCGCCACTTGTGAAAAAGCTCTTGATTTAGATCCTTCATTACACAGCTTTTTTATCATATGGGCTCAAGGATATTTAACTGGCTTGAATTTTGCCTTTTCTCCGACTGACAGTAGATTTGCAAATCTTCCTTCCCAAGATTTCATCCAAACCTATATCAAAATCTACTGTCAAAAAAATCCATCAAAAAATATTTATGATGCTGCATTATCCCTTTATCAAGAACTTCCAAGAATTAAATAAACCCTATTTATTATTTGATTTAATTTAAATATTAATTTTGGAAAAATAGGAAAGAAATTAAGTGATACTGACAAGCTTTCTTTTTATATCTATCCTTGCCCCATCAGCCCAGCCAGAGCAAGGAATTAGTATCGGAACAGGATTTTTTTATAATTCTGAAGGTGATTTCTTTACCAATAAACATGTAATAGAAAATTGCCGAAACGAAACAATTAGCGTAAGAACTTCCGATGAAAACTGGCACAAGGCATCATTACTTGCAATCGACAACAAAGCAGACCTCGCGGCTGCCAGCATTAATAAAAAAGTCAATGCATTTGCTTCGATACGTGTATATGGCGACACAGGATTTGTGTCTGTACCTGAAGAATTAGAGGATATTTTCAGCGCAGGATTTTCTGCACCAGAGAAAAATAAATTCAAACTACAAACAAAATGGGGTCAGATTCAACCATGGACAAATCCCAATGAACGTCCATTTATTCAAAGGATGCGTATGGACGCATATCCTGGAGCTTCTGGCTCCCCGATATTGGATTATGCCGGCCTCCTAGTTGGAATCTTATTCGCCAGTTCAAAATATCCCGCCCCTGACTTAGACTCACTTATATCAGCAGGCTATGGAGACAAATGGATTTTTTTCTACAACAATAATGCGATTGTAGAATTCGCAAATAAAAACAAATTATCATATGCCGCCTGGGGTGATTGGCAACGAAAAGACCCTATGTTTATTGCAGGCCATGCAAGGCAGATTACAGTTTTGGTAGCATGCGAAACAAAAAATTAGATGGCGCCCCATTGAAATTTTTAAACTAAAAAATAGAGACTTAAAGCCGAATGTATCCAGCAGTAAAAGGCTATGGAGATTATGTGGTTGAGTCTTTTGAAGACTATTACGCCCGATGGCCCGCCGAATTATCAAAAATCCCAAAAATGGTAGTTGAAGACTGGATATATCGACATTGGAGCTGCTTTAGTAATCGATGGATACCGCTACAACCTCATCTTTGGAAATACGAGATTGCATTATTAACTTGCGAAGAAATACTTTCAATTGATCATGTGCTCACGTGGATTCAAGAGCTAGATGCTGAAGGAGTCGAGTACGTAACAGGCAAACCAAGAGCGCAATCACGCCTCGCGCAGTTTATGCTTACCAATGGCACATTTCCACTCCCCATTATCGTTGCTCAGAATGCCGGACATGCCATCTACCCTCAAAGTGGCAACTTACGAATGAAAGAGCCACTTCAACTTATTGAAGGACACTGCAGACTAGCCTGTTTAAGAGGTATGATTAATTCAAACCATAAAAATCTTCAAGCAAAACATCAAATCTGGCTCGTTGAAATTCCTGACATTCATTCGAAATAATCTATAGTGCCAACAACCTCGACCTAACATTACGAAATAGCCGACTCCGCATTGCGGGTCGGCTTTTTTCATACACAAACGGATTAAGGACTTCAGGTCTTCGGCAGCGTAACCCCGGTCTGGCCTTGGTATTTGCCGCCACGGTCC
>CAZBSX010000308.1:0-1798 GCA_964494305.1 uncultured Legionella sp.
TACACAATTAACATTTAAAACCACCTTGAGCACTGAAAAATTGACGGCGCTCAAAGCGAGTTTCCCTGTAGAATCACAAGCTTTAGCAATTAGTTCAGCAGCTGAGCAAGTTGAATTAGCCGCCGCAGTAGAACCCTTTGAGCCCTTCCCAGCTAGTTTTAGTTTCAATACCGCATTGTTAGGCCCTTATTTCAAAGATACTCAAGACCCTTTTATTGAGTTTTCTGCGATTGGTTTACTCAGCGTATCTCCAGCAGCAGAAGTAATAAAAAAAGAAGAGTTACTCCCTATCATTAAAACTTTGCGGAATAAGCAGTCTCCTTATCAAGATATCGTAGAAGATTATGGTGATCTGCCACTTATTATTAAGACGGGTAATCGTTATTACTTGTATGGGAATACCGATGGGAATCTCTGGTCCTTGACCGAACTCAGCAACACTATCTCCCATATCCAGAATTTGCCGTTTACACTTGACCCCTTCCGCTTGGAATACGATGTTCAACATTCTGCGCTCTATCAAGAGATTATCGCAAAAGAGGCTCATACGCATTTTTCTACGCAACCACAACAAGTGAGTCAAATTAACAAACTGATGAGTAGTTTGTCTCGATTTAAATTAGTATTTCAAGATATTCAGAACATTTCTCTCCAGCAGTCTTATTCAGGTATCGTAAGTTATATTACAGGAAAAACCTACGATAACGCTTATCAAGGTTTGGCATTGCTTGCGAATTTAGACATCGATTTCGCCCAACGTTTCAAAGACGAAGTGCTAGAATTTTTAGCAATCTTAGAGCAATTTAATCTCTATTCTAATACCGAAGAGCCTCAAATCGCCCCTCAAGCACCACGCCCAGTCGATTTTAGCACATATCAACCTTCTTATAGTTTTCAAACCGGATACGCGGCTGGATTCGCTACTCGCTATATTTACGATCCTGACGGTCAATTGGACGCTGATATTGTAAGCCAGTTTTCAGCCGATTTGCCCAAACATATCGATATGATCACCACGATGCTCAATGCAAATACCGACTCAGTAACGCAACATGCACCTAATATTGATACAGCACAGCTGAAGACGTTGCAAAAAGAAGCAACAAAATTATTAAGCACGTTAAAAAATACCCAAAAAAACGCCAAGCGCAGCAGCCTCAACCCGTTGTATCAAATTTATCAGATCATTAATTACGTCTTTCTCATCCGACACAGTATCGTACTCTTAACGACAACGCTCAAACAGATCGGCCATTTGAGTGATGCATATCAAGAATTATTACGCACATACTTGGAAATTTTACATGACCAATTGATTCCTGAATTATTCCGAGTGGCCTATAAAATCGAAATTGAATTTGTCTTAGAACCCGGCACATTGTCTCAACCGCTCAGACAAAAAATTACGGCTTTTTACACGTTTTTAAAAGCGCGTATCTCAGGTCTGGCTAATTTTTCATTTCGAGGGGAAGAGCTGCTGGTTTTAGAGAATTCCCGTTTCATTACCAAGTGCGAGACTCATATTCAGAACATGCGCCAAGAGTGTGACGAATCTCTATTGAAAATTTCTTGGGCTCGTAGTGCTGCCGAAAAATTTTGGAGTCATCCAAACGCAGATCTAACGCAATTACGTCAGCATTATGCTTGGTTTGCACCATATCTTCAGAAAGCAAACCCGCAAGCGCATGCCAACATTACGGTCATGCTTAGCGGTTTGAGGACTTACGATTCTAATGTAGTTCGCAACCAATTGTTTGCGTATTTAACCAAATTAGACACAACGGAAAAACTTCGCATT
>CAZBSX010000309.1:0-1795 GCA_964494305.1 uncultured Legionella sp.
TGTTTGTAGGTTGGGTTGCAGTGATAATTGCTTTTTGGTCTACGTGCCTCGGCTTGTCCTTGAGGGACGTAGACGGGTAGAGCAATTGCCCAATGAAAAATCTATCTGGCTATACTTGATATTTTCCTACGCTCCCGATACTCTTCAAAATTGGACTGCATCAGCGGATCGAGTACGGATATATGGTCAATTCAAAAGGAAAGATGTTTCGGCATCTTGTTGCACAGTCTGCGCCGCTATCGATTTTGGGTGCTGTGAATGCGTATACTGCGATGTTATTAGAGCACGCAGGTGGACAGGCCGTCTATTTATCTGGCTCTGGGGTGGCGAGTGCGTCTTACGGACTACCCGATTTAGGGATGACCAGTCTGGCAGAGGTCTTAGAAGACGTGCGCCGAATTAATGCGGCATGTTCGTTACCGATGTTGGTGGATATTGATACCGGTTGGGGGCATGCATTTCAAATTGCGCGTGCAATCCACTTAATGGAGCATGCAGGTGTTGCAGCCGTGCATATTGAGGATCAAGTCGAAGCAAAGCGCTGTGGACACCGTCCGAATAAAGCCATTGTTACCAGACAAGAAATGGGGGATCGACTCAAAGCCGCGGTCGATGCGCGCCAAAATCCTGATTTTGTGATTATGGCTCGGACCGATGCGTATGCCAAAGAGGGGCTCAATGCGGCATTAGATCGCGCTGCATATTATATTGAACAAGGCGCGGATATGTTGTTTCCTGAAGCGCTCACTAGCCTGAAAGATTATCAAGCATTTTCTGCATTAAACGTGCCCATTTTAGCCAATATTACCGAATTTGGTCAGACGCCGTTGTTTACGCGATCTGAGCTTCAGGACGCAGGCGTGAGCATGATTTTATATCCTTTGAGTGCGTTTCGCGCGATGTCGCAAGCGGCGCTGGAGGTATACCAAACTATTTTGCAAGAAGGGACTCAAGCCTCACTGATTCCTCAGATGCAAACACGGGATCATTTGTATGAGGTATTAGGATATCGTGCGTATGAACAGCGCTTGGATAAAATTTTAGAGCAAGGGGAAGAGAATGGCGGATAATGCAGCAGGTTTGGCCGGGGTAGTTGCCGGAAAGTCTGGAATCTGTACTGTAGGCCAAGCAGGGAAGGGTCTAACGTATCGTGGGTATTCAATCGAGGATTTGGCTGACTGTTCTGGGTTTGAAGAAGTCGCCTATTTACTGATGTATGGCCAGTTGCCGACGCAAACCGAATTGGTGCATTACACGGAAAAGCTCATGTCTTTGCGTGATTTACCAAAAGAATTGAAAGCAGTGCTCAAATTAATGCCGGGTACGGCGCATCCAATGGATGTATTGCGGACCGCGTGTTCGATGTTGGGTACGCTTGAGCCAGAAGATTCTCCAACACAGCAACATGACGTGGCTGATCGATTATTGGCTTTATTTCCTGGCATCTTGTGTTTTTGGTTGCATTATCATTTGAGTGGTCAAGAGATTGATGGTTTTACCGAAGAAACGACAGTGGGTGGGCATTTTTTAGCGCTATTACAAGGAAAAACGCCCAGTGATTTGCACCGTGATATGATGAATGTCTCGTTGATTCTATATGCAGAGCATGAATTCAATGCATCGACGTTTGCAGCAAGAGTGACAGCTGCAACCTTATCTGATTTTTATTCGTGTATTACGTCTGCAATCGGTACACTGCGTGGACCACTGCATGGTGGTGCCAATGAAGCCGCGATGGATTTACTCGAGCAATTTAAAAACCCTGATGATGCTGAACACAAACTCATGCAGATGT
>CAZBSX010000310.1:0-1792 GCA_964494305.1 uncultured Legionella sp.
CTTAAGCGCCCACACAGTTTGTCTTCTCTTTTTTTAATCAACTCGCTCTCAAAGCTTTCGTGTATTCTACTCATCTAGCTTGGTATGTCAACTAATTTTTAAAACTATATTCAGATGCCTTAGATCTTGCGGAAAAAGCCGCGAGATCTAAGGTGTGAACCTACTATTCCGATGGTTGATTATTATCGGCGTTTAATGCTTCGCTCAACGCATGTTCAACATCACTGGCTGTAACTTTGTGCATGCCACTTTCTATTTCAGCCATGCGCGCACGTTTCGCTTTACGGGCTTGGTGATAGGTATAACCCGTTCCAGCAGGAATTAAACGTCCTACCATCACGTTTTCTTTCAACCCACGCAAATCATCAATCTTGCCACCTACCGCCGCCTCAGTGAGGACTCGCGTGGTTTCTTGGAACGATGCTGCCGAGATAAAGGATTCTGTTGCCAACGATGCTTTGGTAATCCCTAATAAAATAGGCGTACCGCGTGCAACCAATTTATTTTCAGCGACCAATCTATCATTTTCTTGGAGTAGCGCTGTTTCTTCAATATGCTCACCCAATAAAAACTTAGAATCGCCAACAAAGGTGATCACCCGTTTACGCAACATTTGGCGTACAATTGTTTCAATGTGTTTATCGTTAATCTTTACACCCTGTAACCGATACACATCTTGCACTTCATTCACGATATAATTAGCGAGTGCACCCACACCTAATAACCGTAAAATATCGTGCGGATTAGGTGGGCCGTCCGCGATAACTTCACCACGTGTCACATGCTCACCCTCAAATACGGAAATATTACGCCATTTTGGAATGAGTTCTTCATGACTCACATGCTCTGATTCGGTAATGAGTAAGCGGCGTTTGCCTTTGGTTTCTTTACCAAAATTCACCACCCCAGATATCTCCGCCATTACCGCAGAGTCTTTAGGTTTCCGTGCTTCAAATAAGTCAGCAACGCGTGGCAGACCTCCGGTAATATCGCGAGTCTTTGTTCGCTCTTGTGGAATACGTGCAATAACGTCGCCCACACCTACTTTTTGTCCATCTTCAAAATTAATAATCGCGTCGACAGGCAAATAATATTGGGCTGAAACATTCGTACCAGCTAAGAAAATATCTTCGCCTTTATCAGACACCAATTTCACCATAGGCCGCATATCACGTCCTGCCAAACTCGAGCGCTGTTTCGCATCAATCACTACGATATTGCTTAAGCCAGTCAATTCATCAGTTTGGCGGTTCATGGTGATCCCTTCGACCAAATCCACAAACTTCAATTGCCCACCCACTTCCGAAATCACCGGATGAGTATGTGGATCCCAAGTTGCAATCACTTGACCAGCTTCTACTGCAGAATGATCTTGAACTGACAATACCGCACCATAAGGTAATTTGTATCGCTCACGTTCCCGACCAAATTCGTCCAGAATCGTCACTTCCCCAGAACGAGATACGGCAACCAAATTATTATTGTTGTGTTTTACCGTCTTAATATTATGCAGACGAATCTCACCTTTATTTTTAATTTGGATATTATTCGCAGCTGTAGACCGAGATGCAGCACCACCAATATGGAACGTACGCATCGTCAACTGAGTCCCTGGTTCCCCAATCGACTGGGCAGCGATAATGCCAACTGCTTCCCCTGTGTTGACCAAATGACCACGTGCCAAATCACGGCCGTAGCAATACGCACACAATCCAAATCGAGTTTCGCAAGAAATAGGAGAGCGAACGAGAACTTGATCCACGCCCAGTTTTTCTAAGCGCTCGACCCATTC
>CAZBSX010000311.1:0-1787 GCA_964494305.1 uncultured Legionella sp.
TCACAGTACGAACCGATATTCGTAACAGCAGGATCAAAGAGGATACTCATAATGACCACGTATGAACATGGGTTGCCATTTCTAGCTACCCACACGATGTTTTGGAAAGCGAATCAAACGATCCAAGACGATTCTTTTGATAATTTGGTCAAAAAATATCAAGACAGTCTGCTGCAAATGGACCTGGAGCAAGCAAAGCTTATCACGCAGAAAATCAGTATTCTGTATGGACTTAAGGGGCTGTATCTCTATATTCCAGTGCAAGTCGATTTAATCAAAACCGATAAAAAAAATCATGAAGTAATCGGCCAAGCGCTGATTAAAGTTTTATCCCTAATCTTTTTTATCGAAAAATACGCATCGGCTGATCCCGAGAAAATATTGCTCAATACACACAAAGAAACCTGTCTTGCTTTATGTGATGACAAGGAGAAAGCTGAAATCACGTCCGAAGCTGAGTGCTTAGCAAATTTGTATTTAGGTCGTTAATGACATCAACCGTGAGCACCGTGGTCGATGTCGCGGTGATTCGTGGATTACAAAATGGCGAAACTGGAGTTATTAAAGCGCTCGGAATTGTCAACACCCCCCTTTGCAGATTACAATGCAAAATGCACTCTCTTTCTTGATTAAGAAAAACATGATTGATTTACAGGCTCGAAAAAAAACCACTGATCCGCTAAAAAGACCTCCGCATTCTATTGAGGCAGAGCAAGCAATTTTGGGTGGTTTGATGTTGGAAAATCAAGCCTTAGATAAAATTTCAGTGAAAGTCTGTGAGCAAGATTTTTACCGAGGTGAGCACCGTGCATTGTTTCGTACTATGCTTGCTTTAGCTCGAAAAAATCAGCCCTTCGACTTAGTGACTATTGTTGATCATCTGAAATCATTGCATGCGCTGGATGATGCAGGCGGTGAAACGTATCTATTTGAATTAGCGTCGAATACACCAAGTATTGTAAATGTTACTGCATATGCCGATATTGTGCGCGAAAAATCCGTACAACGCCAATTAATTGGCGTTGCCACTGATATCGCCGATGCTGCTTATAATCCAGGGATACGAGAGATATCTGAATTATTGGATTTTGCGGAAAATCGGGTTTTTGCGATCGCGGAACAAACCGCAGCCGAGGGCGGACCGGAAATGATCAAATCGGTACTTGAACGTGCTGTTGAGCGGATTGATGCATTGTATCATAGTGGAAGTTCTCTCACTGGATTGTCGACAGGTCTGACTGACCTGGATGCGCTGACCTCCGGACTGCAGCGCTCTGATCTGGTGATTGTTGCTGGTCGGCCTTCTATGGGTAAAACGGCTTTGGTGATGAATATGGCTGAGCATGCAGCAATTCAAGGTGCGCAGCCTGTCTTAGTGTTTTCAATGGAAATGCCTTCAGATTCTTTGGCGATGAGAATGATGTCGTCCTTGGGTCGGATCGATCAACATCGAATTCGAACAGGAAAATTAGATGATGATGATTGGCCACGGGTGACGTCAGCGGTGCATTTGCTATCAGAAGCCTCATTATTTATTGATGATACGCCAGCGTTGAGCCCAGCTGAAATGCGTGCACGTGCGCGGCGCGTCATGAAGGAACATGGACAATTGGCGCTAATTGTGGTCGATTATCTCCAGTTGATGCAAGTTCCGGGATTCAAAGCAGATAATCGTACTGCGGAAATTTCGGAAATTTCACGCAGTTTGAAATCACTGGCTAAAGAGCTCAATGTCCCTGTGGTGGCTTTATCACAGTTAAATCGAAGCCTGGAGCAACGCCAAGATA
>CAZBSX010000312.1:0-1776 GCA_964494305.1 uncultured Legionella sp.
ACAAACTTTAGACCATTTAAAAAGCACGCATCCATCCAAAGCAAAAAGCATGTACGCATTGCAACAAGCTGCTCAGGTACATGCGCAATACATCACTAATTTTATCACTCAGAAAATCGCTCCAACCATCAGCTTTCAGAACAACATGCATAGATTGTATTTGAGTATTGCCCTGGACTACAAAGCACAAAAATCACATTGGCTTTACAAAAAAAAGACCTACGCCCAGCTTAGTACCACGCTATTAAAAATACCCATACTACTGCTTCAGATAACCTGGATATTTTTGATGACTACAATAAGCGCGCTCGTTATAATGACCCCCTTCATTATCGCATGCGGCTTTCTCTCTGCAGAAATTTCTCTCATGACGGCATCTGCAGTAATGGTACTTTGGTTATTCGTATTAGCACTTCTTTTAAAAACCAATCTCTTTATGGCCTGCTTTGGTGCCGCCCAATACGCCGCGAACTCTGCAGCATATTGGGTTGATCGTGGCATTCAAGCACTTTTTCATGTTGAATTTTTCGCGTTTAAACTCTCAGAAACACTGGCCAAAATGAACGAAAATGGCGAGTTGGACTCGTACATAGCCACCGCTGAACCAACCAACGAGACCTCGAATGAGAATACAAATCAACGACTAGGTATATACTTCTTTCGACCCGCCACCAGCGGACAGCCCCCAAGTACGGACGCCTACTACAATGTGTCTATGCCTGCAGGAAACGAAGAAGTCATCGAGGCTACTGTGGTGGGATTCGTATAATTTCCTACATTGAATTAACAATCCGAACAGGAGGTCTAGAGTCTATTGAACACTCTCGCAACTTGTCCTGTCACAGCAGAGATAGACACATTTATCGTAAAAATGATTACATACTTTACAATTTACAGCTGTTTTGAGCGTTATTTTGAGCGTTATATTCATCCGTAACAACAACCAGAATATCGATTGCGGCGTGCAAGTCATCGCCTGTAAAATTCACCTCATCATAATGGATCTCATCCTTATACGCGAGCCAAACGGGTTGCATCTGAGAACTAGGCTCTTGCATTTTCTCAATATACCCAAGCCTGCGGAGCTCTGAAAGATTGTATATAATTAGAGAATCGGTGTCTGGATCAGACTTTAAAATGAAAATAGGCCTTTCTCCATATTTGGTTTGAATAGCAGCGATTTCCATATGATCACCCCATCGATCGCACGGGCGCCTTAATTTTGATAAATATAAATCCATATTTCCTTCATAGATGGGATCAAGAAATGGGCTATAATAGGCCCGATCAGCATTAATAATGTTTGCTGTCTCTGCTCTCAATGCGTGCGGAGTTAACCCAAGTTGATTTCCAATCGCAATAAACATGCAATCACCTTTCCCTGCTGTCTTCTTTATACGAAAAGGCCAGTTTTTTAATTTTGTCCACTCGGAGACACCATCAGGTATAAATGGTGTAGGATCAAGCGCTCTCAAAATATCAATGGATGGTTGGTTTGTTTGATTAATTAAACAATAATAACGATCGCCTTGCTCATCCGGATAATTTAAAACAAAAATAAGATCACCCGCACCAAATAGTTGATTTAAATTTGACGACAATGCATCCTTGTCGCAAAAGGTATAATCCAAACAATAGGTATATTTTGCTGATTTTTCGTCGCAAGTCATGATCAATACATTTTTTAGCACCACTGTGGAAAAAATATAAGAGATTGCATGAATAATTTTATAAGCGTCCGTTTCAACAGGGTCAAGAACAAGATGTGTTCTATCG
>CAZBSX010000313.1:0-1767 GCA_964494305.1 uncultured Legionella sp.
AATTCAAGAGTATAAATTATCTGTGAGTGCGATGCTGTATAAAGTTGGTGAGTTTATCCTATTCATGATTGTACCTTTGGTCTTAACTGCCTGCGGGTTTGACTGGATGGATTTGTTACCTTTAGATGAACTGGCAACGATGATTGTTTCCTGGGTGATGATAGTTTGGAATGTGCAGTTCACCTATTCATATCTTCGTTATGCGTTGCTGATGCAGGAGCTTACCCATCCAGAACTGAATCAATTAGACGATATGTTGGAAAACTTGAATAACGATGTGGAAAAATTACTGGAAATCACGCCAGAAAAAACCAGAATGATCGCAAAAATTGAGCCCAATGATTCGTCTCAGTTTGGTGATGATGCACTCTCTTTTCGTCATTGATCTAGGGAGGAGATTGAGATTTGAATGTGGTAGCCCAGTGTATTGCCAAACCAGGAGCACCTGATGAAACGTCGCAGTGTTCGTTCGCGTAATCAATCCAAGCCTAATAATCCTCATGCGGAACGTTTTAACGAACAACGCGCAAAACATCCGAATGGGTTTTCGCGTGTTGCGTTTGTGATGCAAGGTGGGGGAGGGATGGGGGCATACCAGTTTGGTGTGCTCAAGTCGTTAATTGCAGGAGGGTTTGAGCCAGATTGGGTTGCTGCGACATCAATTGGTGCAATTCAAGCTGCGATTTTAATCGGTAACTCTCCAGAAAAACGCCTTGAGAATTTGGAAAAATTTTGGGACCGGATTACGCTACATTCACCCTTCGACATCTGGGGCCACAATCCACATTGTGCTGATAATTATAATAAAATGAGTGCCAATTCGGCTTTATTTTTTGGGCAACCCGGATTTTTCTACCCACGTTGGTCATCGCCATATTTACAAATCGGCGGTACGCCGACAACGCTAAGTTTTTATGATACGACGCCGCTACGAGAAACATTATTAGAATTGGTCGATTTCGAACGCTTAAATAAAAGCATGACGCGATTAAGTTTGGGTGCGGTGCAAATTGGCACAGGTCATTTAATTTATTTTAATAATACACATTTTAAAATTGGTCCCGAGCATGTGATGGCCAGTGCTGCGTTGCCACCTGGATTTCCGGCAGTTGAAATTGATGGTGAATATTATTGGGATGGGGGATTACATTCTAATACGCCATTGGAAGTGATTTTAGATGCGAAACCTGCTATCGATACGCTGTGTTTTGTCATTGATTGTTTTGGAGGGGCGCCGTTTATTCCTACCAATATGTATGGTGTGGAGGAACGGGCTAAGGACATCGGATACAGCACGCATGCTCGTCGTGTCATTAGACAACATATGCGACGTCAAGCTTTACAAACTGAATTACACAAATTGGCAAAGTATGTCGATGCGCAACAACGTAAAGAGATTGAACAGCTATTGCATGAAGAAACGCCACACCATCATACGCTGGTTCATATTTGTTACAGTGCTCGTTTACATCGGGGCGCAGCTAAAGATTATGACTTTTCGCAAGTGATCACTCAAAAGCGGATTGCTGTTGGCTATAATGATGCACAAATTGTATTGTCCGAAGCATCGCAGTGGAATCATCCCTGTGAAAGCGAAGCATTTCGGTTATATGAAGCGCCTAATAATTTAATTTCTTATCTACATGACGATGATTAAGGCCAGTACCTCAAGTTCTAGAGAATTTTGACGCTAATACTGCAAGATGGTATCAATTTTTCTTGATAAGGGTCTCGCAGATGAGCAATAAAATTGAGCAAAATAGTCAA
>CAZBSX010000314.1:0-1755 GCA_964494305.1 uncultured Legionella sp.
GCCCAAAACCAAAGCATTGATGATTCCCAATTTATTGGGCAACCTTCCCGATTGTAAACTGCTGCGTGCTTTGGCGAATCAATATAATCTGATTGTCATTGAGGATTCTTGCGATACCTTGGGGGCCACGATTGATGGTTTGCCTGTAGGTCGTTTTACCGATTTGAGTACGACGAGCTTTTATGGATCGCATGTGATTAACTGCGGTGGTAATGGTGGGATGTTATGTGTGAATACCCCTGAATTGGCTAGTCGAGCCAAATTATTACGTAGTTGGGGACGCAGTTCTTCCTTGTTTGTTGAATCTGAGTCGATTGAAAACCGGTTTCATGTCAAAGTTGACGATATTCCTTATGATGCGAAGTTTGTATTTGAAGCGTTGGGTTATAATCTCGAACCCTCTGAAATGGGTGCAGCCTTTGGTTTGGTCCAATTCAGTAAATTAGACCAGAATATTGCAACGCGAGAGAAATGGTTTTCGATACAAGATGCATTTTTTAAAGCCTATGAAGAATGGTTTATTTTGCCCAAGCAATTGCCCCAGTCACGTACTGGTTGGTTGGCCTACCCGCTGACGTTGAAAGCTTCTGCGCCATTTACACGAACGCAATTACAAATTTTCTTAGAAAAACGTAATATTCAGACTCGTACTGTATTCACAGGCAATATTTTACGCCAACCTGGGTTTAAGCATATCCCATGCCGACGGAGTGATGAGGGTTTTGAGCATACGGATAACGTGATGAGGGGTGGTATTCTGATGGGATGTCATCATGGCTTAACCGCTGAAATGATGGCGCATATTCACGAATCATTTACTGTTTTTGCGCGCGAGTTCACGTCTGCTTCCGTGGTATAGGCAGGAATGTTTACTCTCGATGATCAGGATTTGGCTCATATTACACATGAAGCAGCGCATGTTTGGCAGGAGCTTGATTCTGCTCGGATCTTGATTACGGGAGGTACTGGGTTTTTTGGAATTTGGTTGTTAGAGTCTTTATTGTTTGCCAAGACTCAATGCGGGCTGCATACCGAAGTGGTCGTATTGTCACGTGATCCCGATGCTTTTCTCAAGAAATTTCCTGCGTTGCGTACGATGCAAGGGTTACGTTGGATCAAAGGCGACGTGCAGGACTTTGTCTTTCCAGATGGCGTATTTACTCATGTGATTCATGCTGCGACCGAAGCCTCTGCTGCATTGAATCAAAATCAACCCCTACAGATGCTGGATACGATTATTCAAGGCACCCGTCGTACTTTAGATTTTGCAGTGCAAGCAGGGGTTAAAAAATTCTTATTGACGAGCTCAGGTGCAGTATATGGCGTCCAGCCTCCTGCACTGTCACATGTGGATGAAAATCATTTGGGTATGGCTGATCCTCTGCTGCCGGCTGCAGCCTATGGGGGCGGTAAGTGGCTAGCCGAGCATTTAACGAATACCTATGCACAACATTATGGCTTTTCGGCAAAAATTGCGCGGTGCTTTGCATTTGTGGGGCCTTATTTGCCGTTGGAAACGCATTTTGCGATTGGTAATTTCATGCATAATGTTTTGCAGCAAGAACGTATTCATTTGCATGGGGATGGCACGCCCTATCGGTCTTATTTATATGCAGCCGATTTGATGATTTGGTTATGGCGAATTTTATGTGATGGTACACCTGGGCGTGCTTATAATGTGGGCTCGGAAGAGGCGATTAATTTGGCAGACTTGGCGGCTTTGGTTGCGCTACAAGCACAGCCTACGTTACCTGT
>CAZBSX010000315.1:0-1748 GCA_964494305.1 uncultured Legionella sp.
AATCGTAAATACCAGCTATACTTCATATACAAAGAACTCTGAATTTGTAAATATTATGCTGCTCAAATATCTATTTACTATTATTAGTATGGCATTCACCGCAAGCATTCACGCCGCAAGTTCTTTTTACTGTCCACAAAATCATGCGTATATCAATGCCGGTATGTCACAGGAACAAGTCCTGCAAGCGTGTGGTATACCCACCAGTCGACGCAGTGGTGGTGGTGCCGTAACCCAACAAATTCCTGTTACTCAGTTGGTCTATTCTACTATCAATGAAGGTCCTATGAGTTTTTATCCAGGTATTGCCCCCATTTACAATATGTGGTCGCTTCCAAGCGGTTCGCAAGGCATTAATATCCAAGTCAATCTTGTCCAGAATCGTGTCGCAGACATTAGTCTCAATCAGTCACCTACCAATGCAGTCAGTGCCTGCTCAGGCGGATCGTTTCAGGTCGGAGATGATATCAGCAAAGTATTTGCTGCTTGTGGCTCTCCGGAAATGATTAACAACACATACATCGAAAAACCGGTCCCCAAAGAGCAAAATCCTGAAGTTTGGGTCTATACATTGCCCTATCAACCCAGTGTTACCTTGACATTTATCAATGGGATATTACAATCCATTTTCTAACATGGCTGGGTAGAACTATCAATGAATGAAACTATAGACGATTTAACCGTTGCCTTTACTGAAGATCAAACTGAAAAAGTCCGAGAACTCGACAAACATATCCTCTCCAAAGGCGCCTGGACTACAATCATTTTTCGGTATCAAGATTGGGATGCGGCAAAAAATGATTTTGGGCCCGTCAAATATTCCATTCGGCGTTATCAAAAACGAAATAATCAATATTGGCAAAAATCAAAATTCAATATTTCTAGTGACGACCAAGCACGTAAGTTAATTGCAATCTTGGGTGAATGGATAGGCGATTAAATCCCTTAATGAGGGTAGCCGGATTTCTTCCCATGCCCAGGATGCTCTGAAGCACGCGCCCCAGCTTGCTTTGCAGCATCTTTATCTTTAGGCTTATGTTGACTCAATCTTTCTTTATAACTCGCTTGAGTATCTCGCATAGAATTAGGTTTAGAGCGTACTGCAACAACCGGAGACGTCCCTGAAAAACGCTTCGACTCCTCTGCGTTCGGTATATCAATCAACAATCCTAAGCTAGATTTTTTGCTAGACTGCTCTCGCGGTTGTATAACCGGAGAGGTGCCTGAAAAACGCTTGGATTCTTCTGCACTCGGTACATCAATCGACAATCCTAAGCTAGATTTTTTTTGCGATCTCCTTGAAGAAGGTTCCTCTAAACTTGAAGGAGAAACCGATTCTGACGATGTCAAAACCGTGGCCGTGGAATCAGAACTTAGGCTCTCAAAATCGTCATCTCTGACTCCGTGGCTCATCTCATTATCGCTAGATAACTCAGAAATAGGTGCAATTTGTGTAATGATATTAATACATGCGCCATGACAATACGGATTATTATCATTATCAAAATGGATTGCCGACAAAAAATGTTTTGCGCGCTTAGGTTTTGTACCCGATTTTAATTCTTGACCCGTTAGAATTTGACAAATTAATTGACGCAAACCAAAAGCGCCACCACCCAACAATCCTTTCACTTGTTGCGAGCGCTTGCTGCTGATTTTATGTGTTTGAGCATATTGCAACTGCTTCGTCTCATTCGCAAGATCTCTAAGCATGGATCTAGAAAATCCAGCGCCAGAATCCGCAAAAC
>CAZBSX010000316.1:0-1726 GCA_964494305.1 uncultured Legionella sp.
ACTCTTCAATTTTCTCTGACACACTATTAAAAAACATCCGATTCCGTTGACTAGCTTCATAAGTGCTTTGGTCTGTCGCAGCGTGCTCCTGTACTGTCACCAGCGCATATCCAATCGGCATGACCACTGCCTTAATGATGAATTCCAAATTATTTGGTGTGTAAACGTTACCCATTTGTTCATTCACTAATCGCTTGAAAACATCAATTGTATTATCACTCGCAATATTGATTGCATTAAATGCGTTATACGCATTTTGAAAGAAGCGAAACGCTAGATAACCCGCAGCCGCAAGCAAAATCATACTCAATACAAAACCGACAACAGCCTCCACGATAGGAAGTAAAGTCAATGTCACAATAACCGTTAATAATCCGTATCCTGTATGCCGTAACCCTTTTTTCAAAAGATCAAGAATGACTTGCACACTATCTAACAAGTCCATCAAACCTTTTTTACGCACATCAAAACCACTACCGTTGTAGATGACTGCGTTATATAGCTGGGTACTCATGGGCGTCGTATTCAAAAGATCACGCATTTTGCTCATGATAAAAACCAAGTCACCCAATTGGCCTATGCCGAACATCATTAACGCAATCTTATAAGCAGCTCGAACAGGATCTGCCTCATTGGTTCTAAATTGAGCTTGATAATTTTGAACTTGATTAGAAAAATCACGGTCAAGAGTCAGCACCGTGCTAAATCCCTTACGCGATTCTGTCACGAGCCTGCCATAAGGCATTGAGGTAGTAATGCCATAAGAAGCATATTTTGGTATTGTCTCTAGATAATTTTTATTTCTAACTGCTATCACATTCAATAATGACGCGTACATATAAAATTTACCAAAATTATCGGTAGGTTGATATTCAATTTGTGTTGATAATTCCAATAAGGCTTGCGACATCTTATATCCTCGACTCATAGCAAAAGAGTTAATTGTATAATTAAAAATACTTGTGGTCAATATAATATCAGTTATTGTCGTAGTTTATAAACTCCGTTCGGATTGAGGAGATGCGAAGCAGCGTCTCGAAATCCTACAACACCTACCTATGCTCCGAGACGTGGCTACGCCACTCCTCAGCACGAACGGGGTAAAATTTATAACTGTTTAATGATCTTATCCACTTCAGGAATAGATAATTCGACAAAATCGCCACGCGCTAATGAGCGAGGCATAATAAAGTCTCCATACCGAATGCGGATTAAACGACTCACTTCGACCCCTTGCGCCTGCCACAAACGACGGACTTCACGGTTACGGCCTTCGCTGAGCACCACATGATACCAAGTGTTCGTCCCTTCACCGCCGCGGCATTCAATTTTTTTAAATTTGGCCATGCCATCATCTAACATCACTCCTTTTAATAGGGTTCGAATGATTTCAGGCTTCACTTCCCCATATACGCGTACGGCATATTCGCGCTCCAATTCATAGCGCGGATGCATCAAACGATTGGCTAATTCCCCATTATTCGTGAATACTAATAAGCCCGAGGTATTCAAATCCAAACGTCCCACTTGGATCCAGCGTCCTTGTCGTAAATGCGGTAAATGATCAAACACCGTTTTAGGGTGTTTCGGATCAGATCGACTGGAAATTTCTCCAATAGGCTTATGGTAAAGTAAAATGCGCGTCTTATATTGAATTTTTAAAGGATTTGCAATAATTCGACCGCGAACACTGATTTTGTCCTCTGGGCCGGCGGAGTCTCCTAAG
>CAZBSX010000317.1:0-1720 GCA_964494305.1 uncultured Legionella sp.
TTGACAATTTGAAAGCATAACTCTCTTCTACTGGGCCCTGAAAGAGTTTATAAGAAGGAGAACTACTTGGTAATGTGTTGGTTGCTTTGGTTTGATGATATTGATTAGCAGCATAATGCGCTTGGATCGTCGCAATATTTTTTTTGTCTAATGCCTCTTTTTCCATTTTCATTTTCAACTGGGCTGTTTTTTTCCTGTTTGCGTCTGCCACTTCAAGTCTTGAAAGAAGGGTTGACGTAGAAGAAGTCGCCGCGTTACCCACAGTTAATGGCGTCTTGGATACACTAGTTTTGGAAACAGGTTTTTGAGCACTACTATTGCCAGAGCCAGACTGCTCAAATTTCGCAAGAAACGCGTTACGTGCCGCCCGTGGATCTCGAGTAGCGCCACTATCAGCCAATTTATAACCAGAATTCTGATGAGCAAATGCTTGATTATTGTCTACATTGGCAATCACCGTTGTTATCACACCGCGATTCAGAATAGTACCTTGTTCTGATTTTTCAGCAGCTCTTTTGTCCCGTTCCCTTTGAATGGCTTTCACAGCCTCACGATTATAATCTACAACACTGCCATCTATTGGTTGAGACTTCACTCCAATTTTTGGAAATCTCATTGCTACCATGTCTTCGTTGAATAAAACAGGATGATTAGATGCGTAGTCACTACATGCGATCTCCTCTAAGCATTCCATGACTATCAACATTCGTTTACAAAGAAATGTGTTGAAGGAAATCAGAAGATTGTATTGCTCAGTCATATTTTTGTTATTTTTACACTGCTCCATATACGTCGCAACATCATTTTTCTTTACTTGCAAAAGGCGTTCAATATATTGCACACAACGCTGCAAATTTTCTCGTTTCTCTCCTATAAAACAGGTATCTGCGATTTGCTTCATCATCTCAAGGTATTTTCTCATTTCAAACAATTCTGTGGCTTGTCCACAGTGTTGTATATCATGAAACGTATGCAAACCACTTTGATTAAAATTTTTCAGAAAATTGAGAAATTCCGTAACCGATTCGACTCGTACTCTTTGTTGAGTAGATGGTTGAGTAGATGTATCTGTTGCTTTGATTTGTTCGATAAGAGATACATATCGAGCAAGTATCAACTGTACGTCGTCACCGCCTGTTTTTATCTCTAAACAAGATTCTGAATCACATACTGGAGACTCTTCTTCTAGATAAACGGACTTACCTGCAGAATCTACCATTTCCTCTCCGGTATAATAGGTGTCTAGAAATTTTTTATAGTCATTCATACTGTTGATCTCCTTTAATCTTATAGATACATTTTGCTCTTCTATTGCCCACAGAGCTCATGTGTCATCCTGAGCATAGCGCTGGAAACTTAGATTCAGCTTAAAAATGAAAGAATTATACATCAAATGGGTATTATAAGTACATGATGGGTTGTATTTTTGAAAATTTTTAAGACTACACGTAGCGCTGAGTGATCTTGATATTTGAATATTATAGATTAAATCGGGGTAAGGGTAACCCGCAAGTAACATGGCGGATTCCGGGGTTTGACTTATGCTTGCCGCTTTGAATAAAAAAAGCCCGCGTATAGCGGGCTTTTATAACGTCTTGATTATATGGTGCTGGCACTAGGAATCGAACCCAGGACCTACTGATTACAAGTCAGTTGCTCTACCAACTGAGCTACGCCAGCATATTGTGACAACATGAGTTGGGCCAAGGCCCAACCTACG
>CAZBSX010000318.1:0-1699 GCA_964494305.1 uncultured Legionella sp.
TCGGCTGATATTGCCCATGAATTACGCACACCGGTGCACAATTTGATGATGGTCACTGAATTGGCTTTGTTAAAAAATCGAACCAAAGCCGACTACCACCAAGCTATGGTGAGCCAAATGCAAGAATTCCGACATTTAGCAAAATTGATTGATAGTTTACTCTTTCTCGCACGTTCAGATCAGGGTGAATTGCATTTAGAGTATGAGTTGATCGATGTACGCGAAGAAATTGAGCATTTATTTGAGTTTTATCAAATACTGGCTGCAGAAAAGCAGATTCAACTCCAATGCACAGGCCAGCTCAATCTGTTGGCTGATCGCGGTTTATTCAAGCGAATGATGACAAATTTGTTTTCAAATGCGCTCCGATATACGCCTGCCCAAGGCGAACTTTCAATTGATTTAGCGACAGTCAAACAAGGCTCGTGTATCACGGTGCGCGATACCGGTATTGGCATTCCTGCTGAACATCTGCAGAAGGTATTTGATCGCTGTTATCGGGTTAATTCAGATCGAAATGCCGAGAGTGGTGGGCTGGGTTTGGGCTTAGCTATTGTAAAATCTATTCTAGATTTACATCAGGGTACATTCAAAATTTCAAGTCAAGAACAAGTAGGAACGACGATCCAAGTCTATTTCCCTGCTGGCAACGCGTAAATTACAATTTTGTCATCCATTTGTCATCAAACTGTCATTGTTGAGATGGTACACTCCGAACAATGTGAATAAAAACAGGACTTATGTGAACGATAAACCGAGTTGCTACCAAGCTTTGTTCTGTGTAGTGGGCATCCTCAGTTTGATGTTTTGGGGGTTGTTTGTACTGAAAGCCAGTTTGCATAGCGTAATCTTATTGACTATTTCGTGGGTGATTATCCATGCCTATTACATCGATCAAGATGTGCTTCGACTCAAACAAAGTATGGTGTCGGCTATCCAAAAATCTGCTGCCATTTTGTTGTTTTTTATTTTAATTGGCGCTGTGATTGCTGGGTTTATCGTGTCAGGTGCAATTCCAACGTTAATTTATTACGGTCTAAACCTCATTACACCGCAAAATTTTCTCCCAGTGGGAATGATTTTATGCAGTATGATGTCGTTGGTCATCGGCTCATGTTGGGGAACGATTGGGACTATGGGGGTGGCCTTGCTTGGCATCGCTTCAATCTTGCATATCCCAGCACCCATTGCAGCGGGCATGATTGTGTCTGGCGCATATTTTGGCGATAAATTTTCCCCAATTTCTGATACGACTATGCTATCAGCATTGACTACGGATACGGATTTATATCGCCATATTAAGGGAATGACCTACAGTATTTTACCCGCTTATCTCTTGAGTTTGGGGTTGTTTTGGGGGATTGGGCGTTATTACGGTTTTGAGCACGGTCTGCCATTCCATGATCTGATGGATCTACGTCATCGAATTCAGGCAAACTTTAATTTGCATTGGCTCAGTTTAGCGCCGATGGCGACGATGTTGTGGTTCAGTATTAAGAAAAAACCTGCTGAGCTTTCAATGTTGATGTCAGTGATGATTGCATTAATCGTGGCGATTGGGGTGCAAAAATTCCCGATTACGGATGTTTTAAACAGCGTGTTTTGTGGGCCGACATTGAAAACTACTGGATCGTTACTCTTAGATTCCGTGTTTAAACATGGTGGAATCCAAAGCATGTTAGCGTCGATGTCTTTGAAG
>CAZBSX010000319.1:0-1686 GCA_964494305.1 uncultured Legionella sp.
CGGGCGATACTGAAGTCGCTTTGATCTTTCGAAATCTCGAAACACTCACTCCGGATGCACAAGCGCAATTGCGTGTGTTTGGTGAACAAACCCAATTTCGGATCTATTTACAACCCGCTGGTCCAGACTCAGTCTATTTATTGTACCCAGCACATGCAGATGAGTATCTGCAATATACGTTACCTGAATTTTCTATTGTCTACCGTTTTCATCCCAATGATTTTACGCAAATCAATCAGAGCATCAACCGAAAAATGGTGAGTTTGGCGGTGCAATTGCTTGATTTACAGCCGACGGACGTCGTCTTGGATTTGTTTTGTGGATTGGGTAATTTTTCATTACCGATAGCAAAACATTGCGCGCGTGTGATTGGATTAGAAGGGAGTGCCCAAATGATCGAGCGTGCTAAAATGAATGCTGCAGAAAATCAGATCATCAATGCTGAATTTGCTTGCCGGAATTTGGAAGAATGGTCGCTGGATGATGGATTCGTAAAAGGGGTGGATAAAATCTTATTAGATCCACCGCGCTCTGGTGCCTTAGCCATTGTAAAACAAATGTCAGTACTACAACCAAATTTGATTGTCTATGTGTCGTGTAATCCAGTTACTTTGGCGCGTGATGCTGATATATTAATTGCTAGTCATGGCTATGAGTTACACGCAGCAGGCGTGATGGATATGTTTCCGCATACTGCACATGTTGAATCAATTGCAGTCTTTAAGCGTAAGGCCTGAGGTCAAGCATGGTTAAGATCAACGCTGGAATTCCCTTACACGCTGACGGGGGTGCTGATGTTGAGCAATGGTTGCAGAATCT
Source organism: uncultured Legionella sp. (assembly GCA_964494305.1). Taxonomy (GTDB): domain Bacteria; phylum Pseudomonadota; class Gammaproteobacteria; order Legionellales; family Legionellaceae. Next base: position 820 of record CAZBSX010000319.1, read on the forward strand.
TGCTGCGAAAGGGTATTTTCAAAATATAGAATTATTGCGCTCTGCTTGCACATTAGGTCAATTGGCTGGACAAGATCACGCGGTTGAAACGGGAGAATCTTGTTTTCAGCACGGACTGGCTATGGCCAATGTGCTCATTGATTTAGAAGTCGACCAAGAAACCTTAGCCGCTGCTATTATCTATGGCAGTGCGCATTATGCTGAGCTTAATTTAGACGATATTACTGAGCAACTCAATGCGGAGATTGCGCATTTGGTCGCTGGCGTGGAAAAAATGAGTACCCTCTCTCAAATGGGTTCAGATTCTGCCTATACACATAGTAGGCAGCAAGTAGATAATATGCGAAAAATGCTACTGGCGATGGTGGATGATGCGCGTGTGGTCTTGATTAAATTGGCGGATCGGTTATGTATTTTGCGTTCTTCGTCGCCTATCTCGACTTCAATGCGGCAAAAATTGGCCAATGAAGTCATGTCAATTTATGCCCCCTTGGCCAATCGGCTGGGCATCGGGGCTATCAAATGGGAAATGGAGGATTTGGCCTTTCGTTATTTGCAACCCGAAGCGTATCAAGCAATTGCGAAAGATTTAAATACCAAACGCCTGGATCGCGATCGCTATGTCGATCTGATCGTTGCAATTTTAAATCAACATCTGCAAGCCCTCCATTTAGAGCATGTGGCTGTATATGGGCGTTCTAAGCATATTCACAGTATTTATCGCAAAATGACGCGCAAACACGTGCCGTTATCAGAAATTTATGATGTAACAGCAGTGCGGATTCTAGTAGATACCGAACCCGAAATTAATTCCGAGCTTGATATGATTCATCGTCTCTGGCCGAGAGTTAAGCAAGAATATGATCA
>CAZBSX010000320.1:0-1672 GCA_964494305.1 uncultured Legionella sp.
GCTGAAGAAAGAATCCAGAAAATTAGTGCTTTTGTTTGATGAAGCACAATACCTTAGCAAAGAGAGTCTTGAAGTGATTCAAATTCTTGGGAATTTGGAGTGTGCTGGTGAAAAACTATGCCAAGTTGTTTTGATTGGAGGCTTGGATCTGGACGGAAAATTACGCGCCTCGAGTCATTTTTTGCAACGGATATCGTTTTCTTACACCTTATTGCCCATTAAACAAAAAGACTTGAGCAATTATATTTTTCATCGAATTTCAAAAGCCACAAAATCAGGTAAAAAGCATGGGATTACTATTACGCCACAGGCCAGTCGACTGCTCTATAAAAAGACCAAAGGTATCCCACGTTTGATTAATATCGTTTGTCACAAAGCGCTGATGTTGGCGTATAGCCGATCTGAGCGACATTTGACTAAAGAATTAATTGCCAAAGCAATTGTTGATACGGAATATACATCAGCACCTGGTTTTTGGCAGAATTTTTTACGAATGTCATTCCATCGGGTTCGCAATGTATTCGCTGATTCTAAAAGTAGCTTGAGTGAGTAATAGTAGGTAGTTCAACCTATAGAGAGAAAAAGATATGAGTGTTATTAATGAAACCTTAGACAATTTAAAGCAAAATAAAAAACGTCCTTCAGGATCGTTGAATCCTTCTTCGAGCGCCTATTGTGAAAAGGTGGTGAAATCTGAGAAGGCTTCTGTTTCTTCGAAGTCTTATATTATTCCAGCCAGTTTTGCACTTTTGGTCGGGTTGCTTTTTTATATTTCCCAGTTATTTATGCCAGCGAAAGACCCGCAGAATACTAAAAAAGAAAGTGGTTGGTTTGAGAAATCAACGTCTCAGGCCAAGCAGCAAAGCAAAAAACAACCGGCGGAAACGTTTGTAGCAAATCCAGTTGCACAAGAGATGTATTACAATGCAATGAATCTACTCAATCAAGGCAATGAAGAGCAAGCATTACATAGCTTACAAGAAATTATTGCTCAGTATCCCGATTTTTCTCCAGCGCAAAAAGCATATAGTATGTTAGCCATTCATTAAATTGCCCATCATCCCTCGGGTGAGTAGGGCCTTGACCTAACTTACGTATAGACTCATGATACGTGGATTGGGCCAAGGCCCAACAATGCGCGCCCATGACACCAAAATCTATCGTAAGAACGTGACTCTAGGTTATGTGGGTCGAATATCTGCGGTATTTATTTGCACTCATGCGTGTTTTATACTCGAGGGCTACCTGAGTATACATGGCGAGTTTTCTTGGGCGTCATGATTCGCTGTCAGTGGGTTGCTGTCTGAAATTTCTTTTAAGCGTTAGCGTCTTCTACGACTAAAGATTCGGTTTCTGCCACCGAAACATTGATAGCATGTAAACCACGTTCGCCACGTTGTAACTCAAATGAAACAGTCTGGCCTGCAACAAGGGTTTTATAGCCGGTGCCATTGATTGCCGAGAAATGCACAAAAATATCTTCTCCTGTGCCCTCTAACATAATAAAGCCCCAACCCTTGGTATTGTTAAACCACTTCACTTCTCCCATCGCCATGGCATACTCCTTTGCTGGTTAAATTTTCAAGACTTATGCAAGACACTGATCCCAGTGTTAAGTCTTGTTTTTGTATAAATAAAATCTTCCCTACTACAAACATAACCAAGATTACTT
>CAZBSX010000321.1:0-1661 GCA_964494305.1 uncultured Legionella sp.
ATCGAAGTGACTTGGACGATTGAGATTAAAAAAAGAAAACTTAATCTCCTATACCAAGAGCAAGGTTTTTAATTCCTGGAAATTTTTTGAACGAACTGCATTTTACTATAAAAAGATGTCACAATGTGTTATAATTGCGCATTATAACGCATGGTATTCATAGATTTATGCCGCAAATATCAGTATTGCCCCTCAACGAACTTGGTCAGGATAAACTTATTGGCGATGTACATGGCCATGGCAATTTATTCAAAATTCTTGTAGAAAACAAAATTACCTCCCAAGATCGGATGTTTGTTGTGGGCGATTTGTTCGATCGCGGACATGATCCGATTACTGTTTTTCAAGTATTGCAAGATCATCCCAATATTTATGTAACACGTGGTAATCATGAGGATATCTTGCTCAATGCGTGTCGGCCAGGAGCCACGGCAGAGGAGGTTGTACTTTGCTTGCGTAATGGAGGGCAATGGATTTTGGCGGATGGTCCGCAGGCAGTTGAGATTCAAAACTATTTGGAAAAATGTCGACAATTACAGTTACCTCAATACGACTGGGATGGTGAATATTTACAACAATTATTTAATAAATCGAATAAAATAGATCAATTAGGTTGTATTTTGCGCTATATTGAAAATTTACCTTATATTATTCAAGTTGGTCAACTCGCAGAAGGTGGATTTTATGTCTGCCATGCAGATATGCTTTTTAGTGATCAAGATTTACAGGACCTCATCGCAAACCCAAAGAATTTAACATTCGCTCAAATCGACCATTTAACGTGGGCACGCACTCGTCACTGGGGTGCGGAGGAGTACGAGGGGCCTTTTTTTGCGGAAGGAAAACGCTCTGCGCTATCGATGCTTGTCTATTGTGGCCATAGTATTATTAGCAATGAAACGGTATGTATCAGAGAAAATACGAATCATATCAATATTGATTCAGGTGCGTATTTACACGACTGTTTTGTTTTGGTCAATCACACTGTAGGTAAAGCAGAAGTTGTTTGTTTAGAGCAAGAATCTGATAAGTCGGATAAGTTTGCGACCAACCGGGATAAATATCGACGTGTCGCGCAACGAATTTCAATGTATTTAAAAGATACGATCATTCTGCCTCGGCAAAGTAATTTGATAAACGCACACATTTGTTCTATTCAAAGCAATATTGAGGATTTAAGGTCATGCAGTCTGACTAAGACTGGTGAGCTGCCAAGCAAATATCGTGCACTGATTCAGACCATATCTGGCATTCTGTTAGAGTGTAAAGGATGGGTCGATGATCTTGAAAAACATGTTTCCCGACTAGAACGGGCAATCGAACAATGCCAGAATTCACTGGATATGACCATGTTTGAAAGTGGGAGTTGTTGTAGCACATTTTGGCAGCCTGAAGTGAAAGTAATGGACGATCCTGCCACAACCCATCTAACTGCGATGCAGGACAGTTTGAGCGAGATTCAATCTTATCTGAAGCAGGTTAATACCAGGAAGCGAGAGGACAAGCATATCGGCCAACAATCTCATGGTAAGCCTGGATTCACGATGGGGTGATCTCCCCCTAGATGTGCTATTAAGCGTGCAGTAATCCACTGACTGATACGTCCTTTTGATATATAAACTTATCTATAAGCTGTGTGGCTTGTCCTATCGTTAGCGGTT
>CAZBSX010000322.1:0-1600 GCA_964494305.1 uncultured Legionella sp.
TTAACCAAATTAGACAACACGGAAAAACTTCGCATTCAACAATGCCAAGCCGTGCTTGACACTATGCATCACTATGCTCAGGTTCAGTTATTTCCACATAACGAGCGTGTAGGGTGCGATATAGCGCTCATCATTATCAAAGACAAACCCATTCGTGCATTAACCCTGTCGACCAAGTGTCCGATATTAATTCAATATGAGAAGAAATCTGAGACCACGTATCTACTGTATGGCAATGGTGATGGTACAAAATGGGACTACACGCCCATCGATGCTCAATTTATTCATCCGGATATTCTCCGCCATTTTGCCAAAATTCGACAAGAAACAGGCGTTAATTCAGAGCCAAAACCACTCACTTACCACGCCAAGTATCGTTCGTTTTATAAACAAATGATTATCAAGAAAGCGCATACGCATTATCGATCACAATTCAGTAGTTTGGAGTCGAAACTTTTTACTCAGCACGACACGCTGACTCAAAGAGCCTTTCAACAAATAGATAAGATCCAAGCGTGGTGGCACAACACCAACCGGAGACGAGAGGAAGTAGAAACACCTACTACGCCTGCACCATCAAGACTATTAACTATCGTGACCCTGCATCAATCTCACGATCAATGTGCTGATCTCCAAGAATTATCGGGTGAACAAGCACTACATGCTTATTTTTGGTATCAGCATAAAATAGCAGCTTACCACGAAGCATGTCATAATTTACTTGTGTTCAAACACTTGATTCATCAACATTATCATGAGCAAAGAGAAGCCGCTGCTGTTGCCTTACCCATAAAAAAACAATGCCGAGACTTGTATCGGGCGCTGCAACCCTATTTGATTGGCATGTATAATTTCCCTAATTTTGATCGTAAGATAGTTCGAATATTGTCCGATCAAAACACTCATCCTGAGCACGCTTTCACTGAAAGTGAACATCAGCATTTCAACGACTTTTCTCTCGATGCAGCGCAACCACTTATCGCCGGATGGGAGATGCGCGCTGCAGATTTTTTAGAGCGAGCCAAAACAGCATATGAACAAGACTATCGTCAAAACGCACTGCGACGCCGAAGTATTACGATTGATCCAAGAGCTAATTTTCTCCTCAAAAATACGTTAGCCTCTAAGAAAATCAAGGAATTTAATATAGCACTCCAAAAATGGGTGCCGATTTTTAATAAGCACATACGAAAAAAATTACAACGAGCATCTGGTGGCGTACCTTATCCAAATATACAGAGTTTGCAGGGGCAATTAAGTCAGCCTGCTTTCTTGTTGATATGGATGCGACTATTTAATACAGGATATCATCTCGAGCAGATCGCACTAGCATTAGAGGACATTACTACAGAGCGTACACTAGACATCAAAAATGCCACTATTGACTCGATTAAAGCTATGGCAACACAACATGCCCAACCCCTTATTAATATGGGATTACAATTACGTGAAGACCCTATTCTTGCTGCGGTATACAAAGATATTCTTAAGCGTTATAAACAAGGGATTCAACATATCAGTACCTTCTTGCTACCGTATACCACAAGCGCAAACGAAGCCTATCCAAGAAACCAAGAGGTCACTTATCCAGGATTATGGT
>CAZBSX010000323.1:0-1571 GCA_964494305.1 uncultured Legionella sp.
CAGGACGCTGAAAATTAGGCCCAACCGCGCAGCCACTTAAGAGTAGACTTAATCCAACCGCCGCACTAATGGGTTGTAAACGTATCATGATTTATCTCGAATCGATGGCATCCATTTCTGCCGAAAATGCTCACTTTTTTCTTCAATCAAACAATACAATGCCGGTAATAACAATAGAGTCAAGGCAGTAGCAGAAATCAAACCTCCCACGATGACTGTCGCCAATGGTCGTTGTACGTCCGACCCCAAACCATGCTTCAAAGCCGCTGGAATCATCCCTATCGCAGCAACCGTTGCAGTCATTAATACTGGGCGCATCCGTTCTTGTGCACCCGCAATAATGTTGCTTTTTAACGAGTCGGAATTTTTCTTGCGCTGCCAGCGATTTAAATTCGCAATCATAATAATTGCATTCAAAACAACTACACCAAATAAAGCGATAAACCCTACTGCACTAGAGACATTCAAAGTCATACCTCGTAGCAATAATGCGCAAAATCCACCCAACATAGCCAATGGAACCGTCAATAATATCAATCCAGGATGACGAAGATTTCCAAACTGTGCAAATAATAAGACAAACATCAACCCCAATAATACTGGAATAATAATTCTAAACCGTGCTTGCGCTCGTTGCTGGTTTTCCAACTGCCCGCCCCAAACAATTCGATATTCACTATGGTTATAGGGGACATGTGCTGCGATCTGTGCTTTGGCATCCTCCGTAAATGAGACCAAATCTCTCCCCCGCAAATTAAGACGTACTGTCAATTGACGGTGCATTGTTTCATGCGTAATCGTGGTTTGACCCGTCGCAAAATATATTTTGGCCAAATGTGACAATGCCACCAAAGCTCCTGTAGAACTTGGTAGCAATAATTGACCTATTTCTTCAGGACTAGAACGGTTCGCTTTCGGAAAACGCGCAGTCAAATCATAAAAACGTTCTGCAATATACATTTGCGAAATCGCCGCGCCACCAATCCCCGTTTGAATCAAATCCATAACATCCGCAATATCAATGCCTAATCGAGCAATCGCATGTCGATCCACCTCAATTCGTAACTCCGTCATGGGTGGTTCTTGATCAATAGTGACATCCTGTGCACCTTTCACCTCGTTTAATTGCTGGACAACCTTGGTGCCAATCTCGCGCATTTTCACCATATCGTCCCCATAAATTTTCACCACCAAATCACTATGCGCACCGGCCATTTTATCTAATACCCCATCAATCATAGGTTGCGTAAAAGCCACATGGATACCTGCTAATTTCGCATAGCGCTGTGATAGCAACGCGATCAATTTTTCTTTATTCATCCCTGCTGGCCATTGGGTGTAAGGACGTAATATAACTGCAGATTCAATATGTGAAGGCGGAAAAGGATCGGTCCCATCATCATTACGTCCAAGTTGCGTCACAATATGGGATACTTCAGGAAATTCTAAAGTTGCAGCGCGTAATTCTGTCGCCATAGTTGCTGCTTTCTCTAAAGAAATCCCCGAGGGTAATTTGACTTGTAACCAGATCGATCCCTCATCCAAATACGGTAAAAAATCGCGACCAATCG
>CAZBSX010000324.1:0-1561 GCA_964494305.1 uncultured Legionella sp.
TATGCCGCTCAACGCAAAAGATGAAATGGCATTATGTGATCGAATCAAAGAAGTTTTGGATAAATTTCTTGTGCCGACTAAAAAAAGTAAAACTTATGAGTCATTGCAAAAACTCTATTTCTACGAAGACATTATGGCGTATTTGCGTATGCTGCGCCGAGAAGTCCAAGAGCTGCAAGAAGGGTATCAATCGCAATTATTGAATCAATTAAATTTAACTGACTTGATCGCACAATCCCAATCGACCTTGCAGAGTCTGAATGCCACTTGGCATCAAGTGTTATTTTTGGAAGAGGAAGGGAAAAAACTATTGACCTCCAATGAAAATTTATTGCATTTGGTTCGTCGCTTATCGAATGCTTTGGATGACCATGGGGATTTTTGGCAAAGCTTTGGGATCTTGGTACACAAGCAAAAATGGAAGTTCCCTGAGATTACCGGCATCAATAAGAAATTGAGCACAGTAGTTGATTTGATGGGTGTTTTTGGTACATTATCGGTTACAGAAAGAGAGACTCTTCTCAAGGGTTTGCCCAAACAATACAGCGAAATTCATGCGGTTTTACACGAATTAAATCAATATTTTATTCTACCTTTTGCCGAGCAACTTGCAGCAAGTGGCACGAATGCGACTCAAGCCTATTTACTCAGTTTGATTACCATGTCGATTGAAAGTCATCCTCCTTTACTACAAGAGAGCTTGTTAGATACCGGAAATCCAAGTTTGGGGCAGCAGTTTGCTCAGATTACTCGTGCACAAATTGCGACTGATACCGTGTCGGACGTGGGTTGGAATTTATTCGATACTTTGGGTTTCAAAGAAGAGACCAAACGCAAGATCAGTGATCCGATTCATAAAACAGGAGTCGTGCAGATCCAAGGCGAATTTATCGAAGCATTACGCATCATTTCTTCTGTACGCGATTTATTGGACGACAATAAAAATCTTTTATTATTGCCTGCATCTCACAGCATGCTCAAACGAGCCTTGAAGACTTTGGGTGATACGCATAAGAAACTGATGGATAAGATTCGCGATTTACACGCTTATGTCAATCAATATGATCATGAGGAAACGCTCGCCGAGCGAAAACAATATATTGCGCATATGTTATCTGAAAAAAAAGGCCTAGAGCATTTTGCAATGGCGATCAAGGAGCAGATTGATGCAACCATGGCAGTGCTAGACGCGCCCAGATTTACTCAGAATGTGCGACAAGATATCGTAGCAGATCTTGAAACGATTTATTATTCACACGCACAATTTGAATGTGAAAAAGAGAGTTTGTTGGCAGCGGCAGCCGTGAAACCTACGGTGAGGATTCAACCACCACAGCGCCACACTGTAGATCATGTATCAGTTTCTACGACCAATGTGGAAACGCAGACAGAGCCACAACACTCTGTATTTCGTTTACAGCTGATTTGCCGCATCCTCCGAGGAGTAAGTGCATTTCTATTGGTTGCAGGGGTATTGGCCGGGTTAGCATTGATGTTGGGTGCACCTTATAGCACGATTATTGCTGCTTTGACTGCGCAACAAACTGCGAGTGCTATGGTC
>CAZBSX010000325.1:0-1555 GCA_964494305.1 uncultured Legionella sp.
GGCCATGCAGATCCGTCAAGAATATCACCTAGCGTTGTCAGCGAATTATCGCAACAAAGGATTGGTTTAGAATGCATGTCCATTGGCGCTGCCTGTCGCACATTTAATGTATTATTGGGCGAACAACGCGCAGTGATCTTAGGTATTATCTTTGAATAAGCGTGTTTTTCGTAAGTCCTGTTTTAGACAAGTCGCCTTGCCTCAATCACATTCGCAATGTGTTCCAATCGATTCAACAAACGAGACAAACTGGGCATACCATCAATTTCAATGACCGCGTAGATATGCACATGGTGATCTTCTCGATCTACATCTGCTTTGAGTGAAAAAATTTGCGCTGTTTCACTCGCTAATAACGTTGTGACATCTTGTAATAAAGCCGTTCGATTAAAGGCTTGGACGACAATTTCCACTTTGTACATCTCCTGGTAATCCTCACCCCAAGTTACGGTTAAAAAACGCTCTTGTTGTTTGACACTCGCTCGTAAAATGTTGGCACAATTACTCCGATGGATGGAAACACCTCGTCCTAGCGTAATATATCCTATCACCTCTTCGCCAGGTAAAGGCTGGCAGCACCGTGCCATATGCGTGAGTAAATTCCCCACACCCTCAATTCGTAAATTCGATTTTCGAGTGGATGTTGTCGAAACAATATGGCCCGTATACGTCGGAGGTTCAACCTTATCTCCCGGAGTCAATCGCCCCAAGATCTGGGTTAATTTTAAATCCCCTCGACCTAACGCGGCATACATATCATCCAAAGTGCGCGCATGATTCATTGGAAGCAAATCTTGTAATTGTTGCGTCTTGATCCCTAAGGATTTCAGTTCCTTATCCAAAAGTTCTCGTCCTTCAACGCAGTTTTTATCATAATTTTGCATTTTAAACCAATGCAAAACCTTCGCTTTAGCGCGGGAGGATTTTAAATAATGTAAATGCGGATTGATCCAATCGCGCGACGGTTTGAGCTCTTTACCCGTCAAGATTTCTATTTTATCACCCGTCTGCAAAACATACGTGAGCGGCACGATCGCACCATTCACTTTAGCCCCTCGACATCGATGTCCCATATCCGTATGCACATGATACGCAAAATCCAAAACCGTAACGCCTAAGGGTAAATCCAAAATATCACCATCTGGGGTAAATACATACACGCGATCGTCCATCACCCCTGCTTCCATCACCTCTCCGTGATGGGCTGCCATATCTTGATGCCATGCCAAAACTTGGCGCAACCATTCAATTTTTCGCTCATGACTTGCTTTAAATTTCCCGACACCTTCTTTATATTTCCAATGAGCTGCCACACCCATTACCTCAACATCATGCATTCGAAACGTTCTAATTTGAACTTCGAATATCCGCTCTTCCGGTCCTTGTACCGCTGTGTGCAATGATTGATACCCATTGGCTTTGGGTTTCATGATGTAATCATCATATTCTTGCGTAACTCTCGGCCAGAGACGATGAATCAAATCAAGCACGGCATAACATTCGGCTTCGGTATCGACTAGAATCCGCACTGCAGTTACATCATAAATTTCTGATA
>CAZBSX010000326.1:0-1549 GCA_964494305.1 uncultured Legionella sp.
TAGGGTGGGCAAAGCGAAGCGTGCCCACCATTTGGTTGATTTAGTCCAGTGCCAACACGGTGGGCACGTCACTGCGTTCCTTTGCCCACCCTACAGTATCTCTACGTTCCTCGGATTTGCTATTGACTCTCACGTAACGTGATAGAATACAATCCGCTGTAAGGAGAGAAAGTATGAATTATTACCAAATTAAAGAAATTAGCCAAATGACGTCCCTCACAGTACGTTCATTGCAATTTTATGATGAGATTGGTTTATTACAACCGACCAAACGTTCACAGGCTGGTTATAGACTTTACTCCGAAGTGGATCTGCTTCAGTTACAGCAAATCATCACATTAAAATTTCTTGGATTTTCTTTGGCTGCAATAAAAAAAATACTTGGAAATCCGGGTTTTGATGTGGTGTCTTCTATAAATATTCAGGCGTTAGAGTTAGCAAAAAAAGCTTCAAAAATCAACGAAGCTTCAGAATTGTTAAAGTATATTGCATGTCAAATGGATGCAAAACAACCTGTTAACTGGAACAGTACTGCCAAAATCATTGAAATACTAGAGGTAAACAGTATGAACGATAAGTTATCAAGAAAATATCGAACCAGCGCGACCAACTCCGAATTAGGTCAGAAATCGCATTATGATTCATTGTATAATCCTGACAGATTGTATGCGATTCCAAGAGCTGGTAAACGCAAAGAAATAGGCATAGATCCCGACAATCTTCCTTTTTCAGGTTTTGATTGTTGGAATCACTATGAAGTATCCTGGCTTAATGGAAAAGGAAAGCCTATGGTTGCGATTGCTGAATTATTTTATGATTGCAACTCGCCCTTTCTTATCGAATCCAAATCATTAAAACTCTATTTCAACTCATTTAATAATACACAATTTGACAGTGCAGCTGACCTGAAAAATACAATTATACAGGATTTGCAAAAACGGATAGACGCAGAAGTTGTGGTGGCTATTTACCCATTGCGCCATGCAAAAAATAATGGGGTAATTTCTGAGTTTGAGGGCGAGTGCCTAGACGATTTGGATATTTCCTGTGACGTGTATACCGTTGAACCCGATTTTCTTTCAGTGAGTGATGAAAAAGTAGAAGAAACATTGTACTCGGATTTATTAAAATCTAATTGTCTAGTCACTAACCAGCCTGATTGGGGTAGCGTACAAATTCATTACAAGGGAAAGAAAATTAATCGTGAAGGCTTATTAAAATACCTTATCTCCTTCCGTAATCATAATGAGTTTCACGAGCAATGTATAGAGCGCATTTTTATCGATATTATGCGCCTGTGCCAACCGGAATCATTAACCGTATATGGACGCTATACGCGTCGTGGTGGATTGGATATTAATCCTTATCGTTCAACTGAAAAGACAATAATGGGTGAGCAGAATTTTCGCTTGGTTCGGCAATAGTGGAGTACCAAATAATAAGTTTAACAACAAGATCTTGAATTAAGTAGAATCTCGAGCTCAGGTTATGGATTATTCTCATCCAATAATGCTGCAGCCTGGCATACCGGACCTCCCGTACCTAAAGC
>CAZBSX010000327.1:0-1541 GCA_964494305.1 uncultured Legionella sp.
AGTGTCGTAATTTGTGCATTAATGTTTTCAAGGAATAAGAACGTGCATGCTTTTTCATTTCTTGATCCACAATTTTTTGATGCGTCACATAATTCAATTGCAATGTTTGGCGCTTACCCGTAAACGGGTAATGACCATGCCAACAATTGTCAGTAACTTTAAAAACCAACAGCTTTCCCGCAGTTGGTGTTATTTCTTCAAAATAATTATCTAAATTACAATTATCTCTTAAGAGTCGTAAATTTCCAGTCTGCTCGACCCAATCATCATTCAAATACAATAATAAAGTCATCAATTTACTTGGCGTATCTGCATGAATACGGCCATCAGACGGCCCTGTCTGACCACGTACTGTCAACATGGTCTGCGTGCTAGATAAATCCAAAGAAAATTTTTCCGCGACCAAGTCACGCAGTTCAACACGATGCAATTCATCCAGTAATTTTTGAAAAAAGGCACCATATTTTAATTTAAACGCGGGGATACTCCCTTTGACTTTAATCGCAGGAAAATCCTCCAATACCTGAGCTAACGCGTCCTTTTGAATAAAACAATCCACTTGGCAATACGGAAAAAACTCGCTATCAATCGGCGCATTTCGTAATTGGTCTAAATCTAAGATTTGGAACATTCAAATTCCTCTTTATCATGATAGATCATCTTAATCCCACGGTAAAAACTCCCTTCTGCACTGATAATCGCCAACAAAAATCCGTCCCAGCCCTCTAAAAAGCCACCCTGGATCACATAGCAACGGAAAAACATCCACCATGCGCCTAACAGAGTTTTTAAAAAACTAGGGGTACGCCCGCGTTTTTTTCGCATTGTCGCACTGTACGAAGAATAAAAATTCATTTTATGGACAGCGTGGGTAATATCTCGAAACGAATGGTGCTGAATGCCCAATTTTAATTGGCCAATTCTGGCTTTAGGGGGCAGGACAATAGCTTCATGCACAATATTATCGGTATACCGTGCGCCTACACGTTTGAAGAGTCGCACATGATGTTTTGGAGACCAAGAATAATATAACGACTTACCATAAAAATTAAGGTGAATAGGAACTCGGTACGCATCGGCTTTGTCTTTTTGCATCACTTTACAAATAGACTGGCGTAATTCGTCACTGACAGATTCATCAGCGTCCAGATTTAACACCCAAGTTCCGGTTGCATGATCTAACGCGCGTTGTTTTTGAATCCCATACCCTTGCCAATCCGTACTATAGATTTTGTCAGTAAATTCTTTTGCAATCTCTAGCGTACGATCGGTACTTCCCGAATCAAGCACAATAATTTCATCCACCCACTGAATAGAGGTCAAGCATCGACGTAGATTGGCTTCTTCGTTTTTGACAATGATGATAACACTGAGCATAAACCCCAAACCTCCACTCGAAGCTTTACGAGTATCACTGGACTACACAATCGGCAGGGTGAATTTTAATCGATTTGAGTCTGACACACAATCGGCATTCATAAAAAACACAGTCTCCCTGCCCAGAACACGCTACGGTCCTCTTAAAGTCTAAGCCTTATATG